>DAIDIX010000148.1 GCA_027451645.1 Candidatus Dormiibacterota bacterium
AAGCAGTGTTGCAGACTCATTGTCGCGAGTGCACTCAAGCATGCCTGAAGCCCGTTCCGTATGGAGCTCCTGCAAAACACGGATGAGTCCCGTTTCGTCTATGGTTCCTGAGTGTTCCATTCGTTCTCCTTCAGCATCGGGGAGCGGATCAATTTCAGTGCTGTGCGAGGTACAGCTGTGTGGAAGGGGAGGCATACAAGCACTGGTGCTGCACGGAATCTTGTGCACTGGAATACTACACTACGGTTCTTCGCTTCCGCCAGTTGTTGCACAACTGCGATATCGCTCCTGCTCCTCGTTTCGTGTCACGATGCATCTGCAGCTAGCGGAACGGCGTGGTCATAGGCTATAGTATCGATAGTAATCCCATCGCGATTAAGAAGTACCGGTTCGCCGTGGAAACTTCGCAGGGGACATTGTCCAGATAGGACAGTGCACGTATTAGGGACAAGGGGTCATATTTGGGTGCGCAATGCGCATTGTCCACGATAGTGTGAGGTAGTACCGCTGGTAACTCCAGATCTTTCACTTGATACTCTGCATTTTCTCGTGCCTGAGCAGAGTGATGCTCTCGTAGTGCTCACTGCCCTTGCAGGTGAGCAGGCAGACGATCCTCGACGCATGTTTCAGGCGCATCTTGAGGCTGCTGAGCATTTTTCCGTGTCATTCGCCAGTGACAGTGGAGAACGCATCATGGTGTTCCTCCCGGATCTTGTGATGCAATGCGCACCGCAACCGTCGGAAGATGGCAACGATCAGCATCTGGCGCTTCGCATCGATGCAATACGTCCCCAGTCAGGCCATCCCTCGGATACGCATCTTCTCACTGTCACTGCAAAATCCATGCAGGTCAGTGCCACGAACGGGACTCCAAGTGATACCCACCGGCTTCTTGACTGGCAGAGGTCGAGTGCAGCAGCAGCTTCGTCTCCCATCCTGTTCGGAACACTGAAGCTCATTGACCGTCTCGAGGGAGAGGACCGCGCACGTGCACAGCAGCATCGGGTGCATTATGTCGACACGAAGGAATACTGGCGGTGCCGTGCCTGCCGTGGATTCTGGCAGCCAGGGCAGCATCAGCAGTGTCCATCCTGCGGCCGGCCATTCTCGGAGCAGGACAGAAGGCAGCCTGAGGTGGGGAAAATCGAATTCAGTGTTCCCCGGGAGGAGAAGATCACTCTCCAGCAGGACATGGCTGTGCTTATAGAGCCGGAGGATGGCCCGAGCATCGTTGCCCGTGTGAGCAAGGTGGACAACAGGCGGCACAGGATTGAGGTCACCTGCAGATCCTTTGAGCACCCTGGTCCGGATGGAGTCATTTCTCCCTCATACAACAGATCTCACTATCTTGCAAAGCGGAGCATTCTCGCTTCCCTTGCAGCACGCGATTTTGGAGTGGGTCTTCTCGCACAGCTTCTTGTCGAGCCGGAAAAAGTCTGTGCACCCGTGTACCGGCCAGGTGAAGGCACGGACTGGCTCACGAATGGAATGATTGCGAATCCGCCCCAGGACAGGGCTGTGGCCCTCCTCTCGATGATGAAGGCTGGAGAAGCGCTTCTCATACAGGGTCCTCCAGGAACGGGAAAAACCACAGTCATTGTTGAGGCAATCAAGAGGCGACTTGCAGAAAATCCGGATGAGCGGATCCTCGTCACCTCGCACAGCAACCTTGCTGTCGACAATGCGCTGGAGAGGCTCGCAGGAACACCGGGAATGAGGGCTGTTCGGGTTGCGCGTGCGGAGCGTGTCCATCCTGCAGTGGACCAGTTTCGCTGTGATGATGAGGATGATCCACGACTGCTTGAGGCGAACTGCTATTTCGCAACCTGTGCAACTGCGTCCACATCAGCAATCACTGACATGAATTTCGATCTCGTCATTCTCGATGAGGCGAACAAGGCACGTGTAGATGAGGCACTCCCGGCACTCAGGCTCGGTGCAGCTATTGCCATGGTTGGAGATCACAAGCAGCTGCCACCAGTAGAGGATGATTCGCTCTACAGCATAGTCGAGACAGATCCTGAACTTGAGGATCTCGTGAACAGGAGCTTTTTTGAGCAGTGCTGGGAAGGAGGAGTCCCTGAGGAGGCGAAATGTCTTCTTACAGTGCAGCACCGCATGCATCCCCAGATTGCAAGCTACATTTCGACGATGTCCTATGAAGGACAGCTCCTGAACGCACCTGAAGTCACGTCATACGACTTTGTCACGAGGCAGCCGTTCCCCGTGGCACTCCACTTTGTCGATACCGTAAACACGCAGGGAGGCGAGAAGCGGGGTCCCGGTGGTGCACTCCGCAATGAGCTCGAGGTCCGGGTTGCTGCACATGTCGTGCGCCTTCTTGATGAACGGTGTCCAAGGAATCTCTCTATGGCGATCATCGCCATGTATGCCGAGCAGGTCGAACGTCTACGGCAGGCACTTGGAAGACGGAACTTCAAGCGACCTGTGAAGATCGACACAGTCGATTCTTTTGAGGGAAGAGAGGAGGACATTGTCGTCATCTCTCTCGTCAGGAGCAATGAACGGGGCAGAATCGGCTTCCTTCGTGTGCCGAACCGTCTCAATGTTGCCATTTCTCGTGCCAAGCGCCTTGTGGCCTGCATTGGAGACAGTGCGACTCTCCGTACAGGAGAGGAGTCCATGTATGGAGTGCTGGTCGACCAGGCACGGGAATGCGGAGGATGGATTGATGCGAAGGATCTTCTCCCGCCTGCGCACAAATCCCGCCGGAACCGAAAGAAGAAGAAACCAGCTGTTCCTGCAGGCCAGGAGTCCCAGGAGCAACCCCTTCCTGCAGGAGAGGGACAGCAGCAGGAGGCAGCAGGATCTGCTGCCACACGTCGCCGTCGTCGCCGTCGTCGCAGGAGACGTGGAGGAGGAACTCCCGAGGGAGCTGCACAGCAAGGGGCAGCCGGGATGCCCACTACTGCCGGGGTGCAGCAGCAGGGAACACTTCCATTCAATGAAAATCATCGGGATATTCCCCGGGCACCAGCTGGAGGAAGTGGTTCTGAGGACAGTCAGGAATGGCACTTTGAACCGGGCAAGCGAACGAGATCGTACCGTCCACAGCGTTCGCGGACAGCTTCACACAGCAAGGCACTTCCTGAGGGTGAAGTTCCGACACTGACAGCTCCATCTGCAGCTCCTGAGCCATCCAGGGAAGAGGATTGACAGCATGGCTGATGCAGTCACTGTATATGTGCGTCCGAATGATCCGCAGAGTGACAGGGTTCGAGCATATCTTGATGAGAAGGGTGTGGCATACACTCTCAGGGATGTGACCCAGGATCCAGGAGCAAGTGCAGTTCTCTTTGGGTACTACGGCAAGGTAGTGACGCCAGTAGTGCGGAAGAACGATACCATGCTTGCTGGTTTTGACCCGATACAGCTTGCCAAGCTCTTTCCCCTGGGCGGAGCCGAGGAGGAGCATGTGCGTCTTGGGGCTGCAGTGCGAAGTGTCACACGTGAGCGTGCAGCGGAACTCCATCTCCCTTTTCCATTTGGAGTGGAAGTTGGGCCTGTGAGCAACGGATCTCCTGCAGCTGAAGCAGGCATCCAGGAGGGTGATGTCATCCTTACCATCGGTTCCTATACGCTCGACAGAGGGCTCCAACAGTTCCAGCTGGCAGTCGGATCCCGGCGTCCCGGCTCATCAATGGATGTCGAGGTGTGGAGGAATGGTGCACGATTTCCAGCATCCATACACTTTCCGGCAGCTACGGATGCGAATGCAGAAGAGGATTAGGCGAGACCTGGATGTTCACCAGCCTGGCGGTGGCTCCTTCCGGTTGAGAAGCTTGAGAAAATCCTCTGCTCGTGCGACAGCCTCCCAGCGACGGGAAAAGAAGTCCTGACAGATAAGCTTCTGGTCATCGAGCCGGGTAACGGACACAGCCCACTGGTTGAGTGCTTTTGTGACCTCGACTTCGTACGTCTGCGCCTCATTGCGGTACGACATTGTCTGGTTGGCAGGGCTCTGTCGTGTCCGGTCATTGCGTCGGGGAGAAGCCATGGGCATTCCTACCCTCCTTTTGGTGAAGCTGCTCAAACGTGAATCGCTGGATATCCATGCGCATGTCGAGCGGTTCGGCACGCACAGCTACGCACGAGATGCGTCACCATTAGTGTACCCCGTTTTTCGAATTCTCGTCAGTGACCGTATATCCGGAAGGTTGGCCTTCCAGGCATGAATGGGGGCTGGAGCAACCTTGTGCTCCCCTGCACGGGGTACGATGTCGGCATGGCAGGAAAAGCTCACGTGCACGATGCTGCTTCCGGTGTGAAGCCTCGACCCCAGAAGGATGCAACGCACGCTGCCCTCAGGGTCATCTGGGGGAGTGCAGCCATTCTCGCAGTTGCTGCGGTGATGGAGATTGCCATAGGCATCACTGCACATAGTGCTGGAGTGCTTGCCGATGGATTCCACAATGGTGGAGATGTGGCAAGTGCCTTCGCTCTCGCCATTGCGTTTCGTATGAGCAGGCGCTCACCAAGCAGGGACTATCCGTATGGCTGGCACCGATCCGAGGATGTTGCAACGCTGGTTGTACTCCTGCTGATCGTTGGAAGTGCTGCTGCATCGGCTGCTGCATCCATTGGGAAGCTCATGCATCCCGTTGCAATACACGATGTCGCACTTGCAACGATCACAGCATTTCTTGGCTTTGCAGCTAATGAGCTTGCTGGTGTGTACAAGATCCGTGCCGGGAAGAAGCTTGGAAGCATGGCACTTTCAGCTGACGGCAAGCATTCACGGCTTGATGGACTTGCATCACTTGGTGCAGCAGTGGGAGTGCTGGGCACGTTACTCCACCTTCCCCTTCTTGATCCCATTGCGGGACTTGTGAT
>DAIDIX010000149.1 GCA_027451645.1 Candidatus Dormiibacterota bacterium
GACCAGCCTTTAACGTACACCTCTGGCCAGACAACACTCATCTTCCAGTCCACCCAGACAGTGTGCGTCTACTTTCCCCTTGCCACCCAGACCCCCAGCTCTCCCCAGCAGGGCATTGTCTTTCCCGTTGACAGTACAAACTCCTGCAATACCCAGTCCTCAGCTGCACTTACAGGCATACCAGTGCAGGATGTGAACCAGGAAGCCTCAGGAAACCTCAGTGCGAGTGCAAGCGGATCCTGGACCTGGAAAGAGGACCCCTGTGCATCCGATGCAAACGCGAACAGCTCACCCTCGACATCCCCATCAGCATCACCTTCCACAAGCCAGGGCAATTCATTCACGAACAATTACAGCTGTCCCTCGAATGGAGCTGCTTTCGTTGAATCCCAGCAGACAGCATTCAGTGGGGGAGTGGACCAGAAACAGGTATCTGCAGCTTCAGTCTCCGATATCACTGCCTTTGACAACCAGGTTGCTGCACTCGAGTCGCAACTTACGTCAAAGATCAAGGGAATGATCCAGAAGGAACTCAATGGCGAAGTGATGGCCCAGGATCCTGCCGGTGATGGATTCAAGGTGAACTTCACAGTGTCTCCAGCACTTCCAACCACGCCAGGCACTGAGTGGTCGAGCACAACTGTGACAGTCTCGGGAAGTGGAGCTGCCACTGTCTATAGTCCATCTGCAGTGAGACAGGCAGTTGTTGCTGCACTGAAATCACAGGTTCCTGCTGGGGAAGTATATGCCCCCGCAAGCCTCAACTACCCCACACCAGCTGTGACTGTAGCAAGCTCAGACGGCACAGTCATTCTCAGTGTCAATGCGAAAGCATACAGCGTTCCCTCACTGCCTCACAACCTTGCTAGCCAGCTTGCTGGAAGGCCGCCCAGCACAATCAATACGTATCTGCAGTCTGTCATCGGTGGACAGGTCCTCTCGAAGGTGCAGATCAACCAGTCACCATATCCCTTCTTCATCCTCCCGTTCTCTTCATCGCGCATCACAGTGGTGGAGAAATTCACCTCAACATCGTAGGTCCACATGTATATCGGCATTGACTTCGGATCCGTTCGCATGGGCATTGCAGTGAGCGATGATTCGAACATCCTCGCAGTTCCGTACGGGAGCATAGGCTGGGCAGATGCAGATCATGGATGGACTGAGCTCCATTCGCTCATCATGGAACGGCAGCCTGCAGGAATCATTGTGGGATTGCCAAAGCATCTCAATGGAACTGAGGGTGCAGCTGCAGAGCAGGCTCGGGATTTTGCCCACCAGGTTGAGGAACACTTCGGCATTTCTGCAATTCTCTGGGATGAACGGCTCACGACAGTGGAGGCAGCACGACTCATGCACATGATGGGCATCTCCAGCAAGAAGCAGCGGACACGTATCGATGCACAGGCTGCGACGATCATGCTCCAGAGCTGGCTCGACTGGCACCAGTCCCATACAGTACGCAGGTAGCACAATGCACCGCACGCGCTGGATCGTTATCGCAGTCATTCTTGTTGTGCTCGCCTGTGGCGGAGGAGCTGCTGCACTTGCAGCACGTTCTGGACTGGAACCAGCATCCCCAGGAAGCTCGAGGCAGCAGGTGATTTCCCTCACCTGTCCTGCCACGGAAAAGGTGGCCATGGCTGCACTTGAGCAGGCACATGTACTGAGGAGTCCTGCCTGGTTCCGGATCTACGCGACCATCCGCGGAACGTTCAGCCATCTGAAGTGCGGACTGTACAGTGTTTCTCCTGCAATGGGAGCAAGCGAGATCGTTGCAGTCCTTGATGCAGGACCATCTTCGAGTCTTGCCTCAATCCGTGTCACCTTCCCTGAGGGGAAGACTGCTGTCCAGATGGCAGGCATTCTCGACTCATCAACACACATCTCCGGAACGCAGTATCTGGCACTTGCACGAAGTGACAATTTCCGTACAGGCGATGCAGCACTCCGTCCCGCGGGGAGTTCACTCGAAGGATTCCTCTTTCCCGATACCTATGACATCAGCACAGCGACATCTGCCTCGGATCTCGTCACGCTGCAGCTTGCAGCATTCCAGCACAAGGCAGCACCTCTACTCACTCCATCTCATGGCCTCTCAGCGTATCAGGTACTCGTGCTTGCCTCCATCGTGCAGGCTGAAGCGCAGTACACACGTGATGAACCGCTCATTGCCAGTGTCTTCTACAACCGCCTTGCAGCCGGCATGCCCCTCCAGTCCGATCCGACAGTCGTATACGGTCTTACTGGATCCCTGGGCACAGAACCGACAGCATCCCAGTTCCAGCAGGACACCCCATACAACACCTACATCCATGCTGGCCTTCCACCAACTCCCATAGACAATCCCGGAGTTCTTGCCATCGAGGCTGCAGTGCATCCCGCATCTACCTCGTATCTCTACTTCGTCGCTGATCCGAGTGGCCATGTCCACTATGCTTCAACCCTTGCAGAACACAATGTACAGGTTGCTCAGTACTGTGGCAGCCGCTGCTCAGGAGGAGCGTGATGGTTGTCACCGTGCTCATCTGCGCCATCCTTGGTGTATGTGCAGGCCTGGCAGTTGCATGGGGTGGTATTGCGCTTGAGAAGTGGGAACGCCTCGAGGAGACAGAGGCTGAGGAACGTGAGGCGTTTGAAAGGGAACAGCAGGAGCAGCTGGAGCAGGACAGGGAAAAGGGCAAGGTAAAATCCCACTACCCGGAATGGCCCAATGAAGTGTATGGATGGCAGTGGCAGGACCGCATTCTCGCACCCATTGCAGGGGCTGGTGGATTTGCACTCCTTGGCTTCCATGATCACGATCTTCATGTGCTCATCCTCCAGTGCATCTGGACTGCAGTTCTTGTCCATGTCGCAGTTTTCGACCTGAAGCATCGACTCGTGCTCAATGTTGTGACATACCCTGCAATCGTTCTTGGACTTGCAGCGTCCTTCATCACTCCTGGTCTCAGCATCACGACATCTCTGGCAGGAGCTGTGCTCGTAGGCATGTTCTTCCTCCTCCCTGCACTCCTGAGGCAGGGGAGTGTTGGCCTCGGGGACGTGAAGCTCGGACTGTTCATTGGAGCTGTGACAGGCTTCTGGCTCTTTCCTCCAGTGACGGGTGCAGTTGTAGCCCTCTTCTGGGGAGCAGTTCTTGGAGGAGCAGCATCACTTGTGACACTCGTCGTTCGCAGACGTGGCATGCATGACACACTCGCGTATGCACCATACCTCTGTCTTGGGACCCTCATTGCGTTTCTTCTCGCGCAGTAGGGGAGAAGCCAGTACAATGGCTTCGAATGCAGCCTTCAGTGCAGCCGTGCTCACAAGGAGATCTTCCGTGTCCCGGTCCCATCTGTTTCCTGGCGAAGAGCCGATAATCGTATCGCGTCAGCACATAGTCGGATTCATTCCGGAGCTCTTTTCTGGTGTTGTCATGGCCATCATTGCCATTGGCATTGCAGTGATATTTCCCCAGCACCTCATGATTGCTGGAGTGAACATCAGTTCCATCGTGCGCATGCTCATGCTGCTTGGAATTCTTGCAGTGATCATCTACGTGGCAGTACAGTACCTCGAATGGAGGAGCATCAATTTCGAGCTTACTACCCATCGTGTGATGTTCAGTGCAGGTGTATTCTCCCGATCGACAGAATCCATTGCCCTTGACCGTATCCAGAACATCCGCGTGCATCAGTCATTCCGTGCACGCATGGTGGATGCAGGAGACATCGAAATCGAGTCAGCTGGCAGGGACGGAAGCGAGGTTCTCCATCTCATCCGGGATCCCCAGGGATTTGTCTCAGCAGTCATGCAGGCAGGAGAGCGGTTTTCGAGTTCAGGAGGCCATCCTGCTGATGTGCAGGAGAAGCCACTTCTCTTTCCTACTGCTCCTCCTCCTGACCACCCCCAGCATCCGGGTGGGGTATAGCTACTGAGGATGACTCGATGAACCCGGTAAGATGGAGTGCAGAGCAGCGGGCTGTGCCAACGGGAGGTGTTCATGATTACAGCAGGTGACTTGCGTCCTGGATCGACAATAGACCGGGGTGGTGAACTGTATGTCTGTGTCGACTTTCAGCATGTAAAGCAGGGACGTGGTACAGCCTTTGTCCGTGCGAAGTTCAAGAATCTCCTCACGGGATCAGTAACGGAAGAGACATTCCGTCCAGAGGAAAAATTCGACGATGCCCGGATCGAGCACCGGGAAGCCCAGTACCTGTACAAGGAAGATGGCTCCTACATCGTCATGGACATGGAAACTTTCGACCAGTACCCCATCAGCTCAGAAGACATGGGTAGTGCAACCCAGTACCTCAAGGAAAACGACACCCTCACTGTCATGCAGTACGGAGACCGCCTTGTCGGTGTGGAACTTCCCATCACTGTGGATCTCGTCATCACGGAAACTGCTCCAGGATTCAAGGGTGACACTGCAAACCCCGGTACAAAGCCTGCAACGCTCGAGACTGGTGCATCAATCGATGTGCCGCTCTTCGTGTCCGAGGGTGATACGATTCGCATAGACACGAGAAACGGCAAATACATTGAACGCGTATGACCACTGACACTGCGAAGAAGCACACAACACCATCGTCAACCATGCATGTGCCCCATGGCACAGTCCGTGTTGCTACGGATGTCATTGGGTGGATTGCAGCGCTCGCAGCTGTACGTGTTGACGGTGTCCATGGACTTGTTCGTCCCCATCGGGAAGGCAGTGACAATGTGCTCCGCATGTCCCACGTCCACAAAGGTGTTGCAGTGAAGATGCTTGATGACAGGAGCCTCACGCTCGATGTGTGGTGTGTCATGGATGCACGGCAGTCTGTGCATGCAGTTGCCAAGGAAGTGCAGCACAATGTGGC
>DAIDIX010000150.1 GCA_027451645.1 Candidatus Dormiibacterota bacterium
GCTGCCCACATCGTTCCGACTACAGTCGTGATGAATACCCCAATGCGCCCATTGATCCCGACCCGTTCATCATCAGTCTTTGGTGGACCAGACTTTTTCCTGGCTTCAATGTGTGGATGATGCTTTCCTTCGAAATGAATTGCCATGTCACGCTCCCTGCAAAGTGCTCCGCAGCTCATGTGCGTAGTCCATCCTGTGGGAGACACTACCACAGAATTTTCTATCTGATTCGGAATGCGACAAATGTCGAGTGCCGTTCCGTCAATTACGCCTGCGCAACAGTTCGCAACGACCCATGTTCAGGAACGGGTTCCCAGAGCAGCATGCAGCCCTACGACTTCTGAACAAGTTCGATGACAGGAATTTCCCGGGATGTCTTGTTCTGATATTCCGCGAACTGCGGGTACCGCTCAGCCTGCTCATCATAGATCCGGGCTCGCTCCGTTCCCTGAACCTCACGCGCCTCGCACATGCGTGTCTCTGCACCGATTTCCACTGGCACATCTGGGTGTGCGAGGAGATTGCGGTACCAGTCTGGATCCTCTGGAGCACCTGCCTTCGAGGCAAAGATGAACACACGGTCCTCAAATGGGAGGTACATGAGGGGATTCACCCGCTCCGTTCCCGACTTTCGTCCAAACGTATGGAGCAGCAGCACGGGAGCACCTTCAAAGGAACCACCAAGCTTCCCCCCGCTGGCACGAAATTCGCGGATGTTCTGCTCATTCCAGTCATTGAAGTTCATTGCCATATATTCTTCCCTGTCTACTCTGCAAAGGAATGTGTTTCCCTGATGGTTCTCGTTCCGTTGTACCACAGTGCTGCAAGCACCCATCTCGCTCCAGATTCCATCTCCTTCAGGAAGTATGATGAGACATACTGACATCCCGCCCCCATATGCCGGACTTTGCATCAATGAACTCTGCACAGCCATTTCCGCCTGACCCGAATGCCCCATTCGGGGACGACAGTCTGGCCTCACAGCTACTTCCCCCTTCGGGGCCCCAGCAGCCTCAATATGCTGCTCCTGCATCACCACCCCAGGCACAGTACTCCCAATATCCACCACAGCAGTACGCCCAGCCCGTCCCTCCGTACGGCTATGGTCCTGTCCCGCAGAATCAGGGGCTTGGCACAGGCGCGAAGATCGCAATTGGAGGGAGCGTTGGCTGTGTGAGCATCCTCATCATCGGTGGCCTCATCCTCTTCTTCATCTTCATTGCAACGATCATGCTGCTGAACGGCATCGCACATCAGGTGAACACTGTCTTCTCAAACGTGCCTGTCAATATCCCACAGCAGCCTTTCCCCACGTAGAACTTCTCACACTCCATGGCACAGCAGCCTCTCTGATTCCCAATACAGGGCGTACCCATCAGCCTGAAGAGCATGGTACCCTCTCCAGTAATGAAGTCCGACAGCGAATGCTGGATGGACGACAATTACTGTCCTGCAGCACCGGAGTTCACATCATGAGCACCCAGCCTCCGTTTCCTCCAGTCCCGAATGATCCAAACAATCCGTGGCAGAGTCAGCCCCCAGTTCCGCCACAACCTCCTGCAGGCCAGCAACCCCAAGGATTCCCACCACCACAGCAGCCCCCATATCCTCCTCCTCCCTCACCCCAGCAGTATTCTCCCCAACCCCTTCCTCCATACGGGTATGCACCTGTCCCCCAAAACCAGGGTCTCGGAGCTGGTGCAAAGATAGCAATAGGAGTAGGAATTGGATGCGTTGTCCTCCTGGTAATCGGCATGGCACTGTCCTTCATCATTCTCACCATCGTGGGGCACCAGGTGAACAACGTCTTTTCCAATATCTCGAACAACCTGTATCAGCAGCCATTTCCCACGTAGACCCCGCAACTGGGTTCAGAACTTCCTGCGCACGAGCTGCAAAGCACATCGTGGAGAGAATGGCCAGGATCGATGACCGTTGGAGATTGGCAAACGAACGAGAATGCATCACCAACATCTGCGTGCAACAGGATTGCACCCATGCCTCACGTATGGGGAACTTCCTTGGGCAGGACACGCTGAGATGAGTAGGTGCCCTCCGGCCCTATTCCTCCTTCTCCACCATTCCCACACGGGACTTGTCCTGACTAGCCTTCCCGCGGGACCAGCGCAGCCCGTCTGTTCACTTTTCGTGCGAGCGTGAATAGCTGGTCAATGTACTTCTGCTCCAGAGGTTCGCTATAGTCGGGTGATGGTCCGGCATTGAGTTCAAGTGCTACCCTTCCAATGCTCCAGTAGAGTGCAACAAAGCTTCCAAATGCAGTGGAATATGATTGCACGAGTGCCCCAGGAGCGAAACCGTGAACTGGACTCCTCTCACCGACCTTGAGGATATTTGCATCAGTCCTCATTCCCCATTCCCGCACCCATGCTGCAGCAAGTTCGGGAGTGCCATCGAAATATGCCCAGCTTGCGACAGTGAAGTCTACTGCTCCCTGGCTTTCCATGCCAGTTCCATGCTGGGAGAATGACATGTGAAATCCCTTCCGGCCATCCCGTGTCACTTCAACACTCCGCCTCGCATTGAGAAGGAATCCAGGGCCAAGATCCTCAAGCTGGACACATACATCTTGCGGAAGGAGTCCTCGTGAAGAGAGTGTCGAGCCATTCGGAACAATATCGGCACCACAGTACGCGCACTGGACTGGATTGTTCAGGTCGACTGGAGCTCCGCATACAGGACACACCTCAGCTTGAACAGGACTCTCCGCCAACATGATGTCATCTCTCCTCAACTACATGCTTGATCTCTGCAGTATCCCAAAGTGACTTCACTACCTGTGAATTTGCCCTACACCATGCTCACAGTGAGGACATAATTGGCATTACCAGCCATGATGCCAAGCAGCGTGTCGATGAGTGCTGCTGCCCGCTCCGGGTCAAGCATGAGAGGATCACCAAGTTCAGTCTGTGGTCCATCCTGCGATTGCATGTTGATGCCATAGGGAAGAAGCAGATCGACCCCTACATCAGGAATCGAGCCATCCATTGGATACGCAAGATAGTAGCCGGTTCCATTCTCCATGGCTCTCAGCTGGATAAAGTTCGAAACCTCATCTGCATTTTCATTCTCGAACTGGACTGTCTCTCCCGGAGCGATCCCCATCAGTGACTGGGCTATACGTGCAACCCGGTTCTGCTGTGGAGTTGTGTCCTGTGGACTGGTCGATGGAAACGGTGATTCCTGCATGGAAGGCCTCTCGATTTCTGGTTGTGGCTCGCGGCCATGATACAGCGAAACCGTGAGTAATGCAGACCGCATGGTGAATGCCTGTTGCCCAAATGGCAGAACTGTCACAATGCTGTACCCCGACATTTCCCCTGCACCGGAAGCTGCAAGCATGTGAGCATGGAACTCGATGTTGGCGGTCCAGAACGCCCCCACAAATCCCTGCTAAGGCCCGCAGCGGCAGCCCCTGCTGCTGCGCCCGGAAAGCGGGATGCACCGTCTCATCCCGAAGCTCCAAATATTCCTCCACGCCACCTCTCCCGAAAAACGTGGAACGACGTGCGGGATGCAGTGACAGCCAACCGCCAGTCTGACGCGATTCCTGAGCAGCTCACACTTCCAGGCATTGTCTCTTCACCTGCTCCTCCAGATCTTACTGTTCACTCCCTCCCCATTGAGCAGCCTGCAGGAATCTCTGCCCCCAAGAACCCGGCCCAGTACAAGTCCTGGAGATTCAAGGGATATCTGTATCTGGATCAGGAGCCACTCTTCAATGGACCACCCAGTCCCAGCCAAGTGAAACAGGGTCCAATTGGCGACTGCTTTGTCATTGCTCCTCTTGCCATGGCAGCACAGCTCGAACCTGACGAACTCACCAGCAGGGTGACCCAGGTGAATGACACCACGTATGATGTCAGGCTCGGTGGTCCAGTGACTGGCGAAGTTGTCCACAGACTGCGTCTCTCCGCTCCAAAGTCGGAAGCAGTCCACAAGGATGGAGCTGATCCATTTCTTGTCGGTACCCACGTTCGTACAAATACTGGAGCACTCTGGCCCGTGCTCTTTGAGAAGGCATATGCAGCCGAAATGGAGCATGGGTATCAGGATCTCCTGAATGGTGGCAGTCCTGCACGTCCCATAGAGCGGTTCTTCGACATGAAATCGAAAACAGCCAGCATCAGTCCATGCCCCACTGGAGGAAACAACAGCCTCGACACCTTCTCAAACAGCAGATACGAAAATTTCCTCAAGCAAAACCTTGAGAAGCACCAACCAACAGTGCTCGCAGTCCATGTCCCCATGCGGCCAGAGTATTCCCCCCCTGATGTCGGGGGACTTTCGCCAGAGGAAGCAGATGCCGCAGTCAGCAGTGCACGGACTGCCTACCAGGAGAGTCTCGATCATGCACGCAAGGTTCAGGAGATTGCAGAGCAGTATGGGCTCGTGGCAAACGAGGACACCAGGCATGCCTACTGGCTCTACGACTACGATCCTTCCAAGCATGCCTTCAAGATTGCCAATCCCCATGGATTTGAGCTCATGTCTGACTGGATTCCTGTCGACAAACTCCGAGAGTTGAACTACCGTGTGTACTGGGGAGAAAAAGAGAGAAATGGAACTTCATGACAGGTCAGTATCGATGACTGAACTCCAGGTTGGCCAAGACTTCGTTGTCCCGAACGAGGGAACTGCAGAGATTGACCGCGGGATTGGCATCTCCATCTTCGTACGGAAGCATCGCGACTTTGATGACCCTGATTCCCCCATGGTATGCAGATTCTTCGTGACAGGAACAACACCGAACAGGACAGAACAACTCGAAGAGGGAAGTACTGTCCAAATCGGGCGGAAAGGCTACCTGGTCC
>DAIDIX010000151.1 GCA_027451645.1 Candidatus Dormiibacterota bacterium
GCCATCCATGCTGCTCACTGCTGCTGCCGTAGGGAAGGTCGAGAGTTCTCATGCTCCTGCTGTGCACGAGGCTGCAGCTGCAAGAAGGGTTTTCGCTGCATGGACTGCATCGGAATACGTCAGGGCAAGCGGTGCAAACCCGAACCGTACGATGTCAGGTGGGCGCACATCGCCGATGACGCCTGTGGCAATGCACGTAGCCATGACCTGGGCAGCGCGTGGATGTCGGAATGCAGCATGTGATCCACGCGTGGATGGGTCTGCTGGCGAGATGCATTGAAGAAGAGTTGTGGCTTCCGATGCAACAACATCAATGAAGAGAGAGGAGATCGTCTCGACTTTCTGGCGCACTGCATCAAGGTCGATGTCATTCCAGATGGCCAGTGCTTCATGGAGGGCAGCAAGCGAGAGGATGGAGGGGGTTCCTGTCTGAAACCGGAGGATGTCAGGATGGGATTCGTAATGTGGAGACATGGCAAACGGTGCAGCATGGCCCCACCAGCCGGGAAGGGCATTTTCCACAGTCGGAAGCAGCTGTGGAGAGCAGTAGAGATATGAGGGAGCTCCTGGTCCTCCGTTGAGGAACTTGTATCCACAGCCCACTGCGAAGTCGACATTCCACTCCTCAAGAGCCAGGGGAAAGACGCCTGTCGTGTGGGAGAGGTCCCAGATGACTCTGCCACCACGCGCATGGACCTCCTCTGTGACTGAGGGGATGTCGAGGGCAGCTCCTGTGCGGAAATCGACATGCGTGAGGACAACAATGGCTGTTGATGCATCAAGGGAGGAGAGAAGTTCATCTGCAGTATCGAACTGGCGAAGCGAAGCACCAAGGAGAGCTGCTGCACCGGAGGCGATGTAGAGATCCGTGGGGAAGTTCGTTGACTCAACCAGGATGTCCGCTCTTCCTTCCCGGTGCTGCCAGGCAGCAGCAATGAGCTTGAACAGATTGACTGAGGTGCTGTCGCAGACTGTGACAGATGCATCGCTGACACCAAGGAGTGGTGCAATGCGCGATGCAGTCTGGGAGGGGAGATCAAGCCAGCATCCTTCCTTCCAGCTTGTAATGAGACCAGTGCCCCACTCGTCTGCTATGACAGTTTTCAGGCGAGCCTGCACTGCATGCTGCAGCGGGCCAAGAGAGTTGCCATCGAGGTAGACACAGCCTGGTTTCCGTACGAAACGGTCAACATATGCTCCAAGCGGATCTGCAGCATCGAGTGCAGCTGCCCGTTCCTCGAAAGTGGTGATGCCTCCTTCCCTCACAGGGCACTCCTCACATCCCAGAGTTCCGGGAAGAGCCGTTCTTCAGTGTGCGAGAGGAGGTAGGAAACCCCTGATGTTCCTCCTGTGCCTGTCCTCCTTCCGATATGGCGCTCTGCAAGAAGGACATGACGCTCCTTCCAGAGTGCAACACGCACATCGATGCCAATGAGACGTTCCATCAGCCGGTACTGTGCGAATGCAGTAGGTGTGCTGTGCTCGTGGTAGAGTGCTGCTAGTGCAGCTGTCCGCTCCTCGCGGGTTCCCATACGTGCAGTCCGTCCATCCGGGAGCTGTACTGTGGCAAGAAATGTCTGCCATACCGAGGTGACACTGCTGTTGGGATCTGCAAGAAGGGAGAGGATCTCATGATACTGCCATGACTGTCCACCTGATGCTGGAGCAAGGGGATCCCGGAATTCAAGGAAATGGTCGACAGGCATTGTGTCGAGGATGTCGAAGGATGTACAGAGATGGACAATGGTCTTCTCGACCCTGTCGAGAATGATGTCAGCACCAGTAGTGTCAGCGCTGGAGATGAGGCGGATTGCTTCGAGGAGCTCATGGATGATGAGCTTGAACCAGAGCTCAAACTGCTGGTGGACGATGATGAAGAGAAGCTCATCATGGCTTGCTGGTGTACGGCAGTCCTGCAGGTCGAGGAGCTCAGGGATCCGGAGGTACGTTGCGTACTCGGAAGGAGCATGCGGAGTGTGTGGTCTGGGCTCTCCGGTGGTGTCCATGCGTGCCCTGGATGCTACTGCCCTGAGGGAGCCGGTGCTGCAGGAGTTTCCTCATCGGAGGGGACAGCTGCTACTGCTCTGGGCAGGGAGGCAAAGTATGCATCCAGTGATGCTGAGAGTGCTCCGGATGCCTCGCCATGGGCAGTGACCCGGGTAGCATTCGTCTGCGGATCGACCACTGCAGAGATGGCAACCATTGTGGATGAATCGAATCGGAGAGGGACTGCTGGAAGGAGGGCAATGGGGAGGAGGAAGAAGAGTGGTGGAGCAAATGATCCAATGATGAGGACAAAGAGGAGAATGACAATGCCGAGTGCAATGGCAACATCAGTTGTGTAGCGGTTGCCACTTCTTCCAGAGAAGATGAGATAGCTAGATCCCTTCTCTGACACGCTGATCCCGGGAATTGGACGCATCTGCAGTCCTTCAAGTACTTCACCTGGTTCACGGGATGTCATCGTCGAGAATTGAAACGGTTTCGTGCGATGACCGAGTCTCATCCTTGCTCCTCCTGGCACGGACGCCTCCGTACCCGGGATGTGATCCACCTCACATCCATTACGTCACTTCAGCATAGCAAAACAGAGGAGTTGTGCTCCCGTACATGGACAGGAAATGGCTTCACTCCGGGACAGTGCAGACAGCGATGATATGTGTCCCGCTATCGACACTGCCTGCACTCCTGCATGCTGCATCCTCATACTCCTCGAGAAGCCGCACTGTCCCTGGAGTGAGAAGGTCATCAAGGGATGTCCGTGGACCATGGCGGTGGTAGGTGTGTGGATCATGGGTCGCAAGTTCCTCCCCTGCTGTGAGCATGTTCGAGGCCTGCATGTGGAGAAGTGTGCAGCCATGTGCAGCAAGGAGTGCTGCAAGCCGATCAGCAGTGTACATGCGGCAGGAATGGTGTGCAGCATCTGTGATGGGAATGTCTCCCGTTTCGAGGATGCCAGAGATGCGGTCCCGGAATTCTGGTGTGCGGAGCTGGAGGAGAATTGCGGGGAGATACACGCGGAGAGCACCAAAGAGGGACATGACACTCAGCATGAGGATGCCTCCCTTTCGCGTCACACGGATGAGTTCCCCAAGGGCAGCATCCGCTGCATCGAAGACATAGCTCAGTGGTCCCCCGAGAGCCAGTGTGGCATCAAAGCTTTCATCAGGAAATGCACCAAGGTCACAGATGTCCATCTGGTAGCGGCCCCGGACACGGGCATGGGATGAAGGTGAAACATGGTCCTCATTGAGACGGAGCTGCTCCTGCGAGATGTCAGTGACTGTGACATCGACGCCGTGGCCAAGCAGCACTGCAGTGAATCTGCCTGGACCTGCTCCTGCTTCAAGCACGTGTGATCCTGGTGCAAGATATTCACGGATGAGTGCTGCATGCTGACGGAAGCTTGTTCGGCCAGCAGCGGAGTGCTCGAGCCGTTCCCACTCCTGTTCTCCATAGGTGTCGAAATACTGGCGGGACCACTCCTGTGGTGTCCAGTGAGTCGGGCGTGACCGGTGATGCCTTGTCATATGTACGAGTCTACAGTGGTTTGCTGCAGTGCCACGGTGACATTTCGACAACATCACCATGCAGTGCCTTGCCCTTCAGGGAAATGGCGTGTAGGGTAGTGGTCAGGGAGTGCATGCATGCACTGCTGGACAGTGTCGCTTGGAGTTGATGGGTATGGAGTTCGACGTGTCCCATCAGGGCACGGATGACAGCAGAGCTGTGCATGCTGCACGTGCAGTGCGGAGCTGGCAGTTCCTTGTGGGAGCATGCTGGATCATTGCTCCTGTAATGGGCGCATATGGCATTTCTCGGCTGGGAATGACTGGGTATGCAGCTGCAGCTGTCATCATGCAGTGGGTTCTGCCACCCTGTACAGCACTCGCATTTCGGAAGCGTCGGATTCCTCTGCTGGAATTCGGATCGATCCAGCTCATTGTGGGATCTCTGCTCGTAGCTGCCACGGGGTGTGCAGTCACATTTCCCACCATCATGCAGCTTACTGTGCATTTCCCCATGGTGATGGGCATCTGGGAACTTCTCCTTGGAGGTTCTGGACTTGTCCTCTGGAATGCTGTTGTCAGGAGTGGGGAAGGTGCGAGCTGGATGGTGAAGGTTGTGGCTCTCGTCCTTGCTGGGCTCCCCGGGACATTCGCGGGACTGCTGTATTTCGTGCTGCCACATGCCATTTCCCAGTATCCATTTCACGGACTCTCCGCAGTGCAGAGACTCCTTGACGAGGAGCGTGCAGGCGTGCTCTTCGCATTTGGGGGAAAGGCTGCGATCTTTCTTGCATTCTCTGTCCTGTTTGTCCAGTGGTCACATGCAGACGCTGTCGTCATGGAATATCGGGATGTTCCTGGTGATGACAATGACCATGGAACGGGTACTTCTGGCCCAGAACCGACAGACCCACCAGATGCAGCTCTCCCTGCAGTTCTCATCATCGTCACTCAGCAGGAGCAGAGTCCAGCTGAACAGATTCCTGGACCAGTGGAGACCCTGCGAAAGTGAGTATGGCAAACGAGTCCAGTCTCCCCAGAATCCGGGTTGCAGCATGCATTCTTCGGTCGCAGTCCGAAGTTCTTCTTGTCCAGCACAGGAAGGATGGCAAGGAGTATTGGCTCTTTCCTGGAGGTGGAGTGGAGTATGGCGAGCATCTGCGGGATGCTGCAGTACGAGAAGTCCGCGAGGAGGTGGGACTT
>DAIDIX010000152.1 GCA_027451645.1 Candidatus Dormiibacterota bacterium
CTCGACGGCTATGCGAAATTGAAGGTGCCCGCAGAAACCCAGAGCGGCAAGGTGATGAGGCTGAGAGGAAAAGGCATCAAGGGTGTGAGGAGCAATTCGCACGGCGACATTCTGTGCCATCTCGTCGTGGAAACGCCGCTCACTGGCCGCTCGCACGCAAGCGGAGGAGCCATTGCGAACTACGGCAATCTCACAATGACCTCAAGCATTGTCAAGGAGTCCATTGTCACTACACCATCAAAGGTCTCTACAGCTGGAACACTCCAGGGTGGAGGGATTTACAACGGTGGCACGATGACCATCACGAACTCCGCCATCCAGAACAATCAGCTCAAGCCAGCTGCGACGCAGAGCTACAACCTGTGGGGTGCAGGCATTTCGAACGCAGGCTCCCTCACGATCACTGGCTCGACACTCTATTCAAATGCAGCAGCACCTGCGCCTGGAATACTCCTGGCTCCGCTCATGATAGCTGGTGGAGGAATCTACAACTCAGGTACACTCAGCATCTTTGACAGTGCCATTGCATACAACAACCTAGCATCAACCAATTCAGCAGCAACCATCTATGGTGGCGCCATCTACAACGTGAATGTTGTAGATGAGATTGCCATGTCGACTGTGTTCGGCAATCAAATTTCTGGTGGTGGAACAATGCGTGGTGCTGGACTCTACACGACAACTTCGGGCACCTTCGCAACCCAGGCTGTCATTCCCCTTGCAGGCACTGTTGTTGCTGCCAACACTGCTTCAAGCAGTGTTGGTTCAGCGACCCTCAACTGCGGCCTTGCAGGAACAGGGAGTGCAATCATCTCGCTCGGATACAACGTCTCGGATACAGCCGACTGCACCTTTGCTGCGACAGGGGACCAGCAGAATGCATCAGTGGGCTATACAGGAAGCTCAGTCTCCTTCATTGGCCAGAATGCGACAGTAGTTCCCAAATCTCCATATGCATGGGCATTCGCCATTCCGCGTGCAGCGTATGCCACATTCAATGGCACTCCTGTGCTTCTCTGTCCCGGTGTCGACCAGGAGCCAGCTCCTCGTCCGGAAGCGGGGCAGACAAAGTGCTCAGCAGGGAGTGTGGAGCCAGGGGATATGCCAGCATCCACATCGTCCCCAGCATTCACCTCACCATCCAGTGCCACCTTCACTGTAGGCTCTCAAGGGACCTTCACGTTCACTGCATCTGGCACGCCAGCACCGGTCTACCAGATTGCAAGTGGAAGCCTCCCTGCACCACTCACCCTGGATCCTGCAACAGGCGTACTTTCTGGCATGCCAGATGCAGCTGATGCTGGAACATATGCTCTTACCATCACAGCAGCGAATGGCTCTGGCACTCCTGTCTCACAGCAGTTCACCCTCACAGTCCTTCCTGTTCCCACGACGATGCACGTCTTCGGTCTCCTCAACCGCGAAGCGTACACCTTCTCAGGGAGTGTCACCTCGCAGAATCCTGCATATCCGCCTACTGGCACGCTCACCATCACAGTCGGATCCCCAAGTGTGATAGGAACATGCAGCATTCCCGTGAGCAGTGGAGCAGGGGGAACCTGCACGATTGCGGGAAGTCCAGGAAGCACCCATGCTGCTTCCATCATTGTGCAGTACACTCCGCCGTCAGGAAGCGGACTCGAGGCACAGCACATTCCCCTTGGCACGATCTCAAACCCCAGCACGCTTCCCTCAGGATCCCTGTCCGGAACCGTTGGGACAGCAATTGACAGCACCCCTGACGTGATGGTCGGAGGAACAGCTCCCATCACCTGGAAGATCACTGGAGGTAGCCTTCCTGCTGGACTCAGCCTCAATGCAGCAACAGGAGCAGTAACAGGCACACCTGGCACTGCAGGCTCATCTTCTCTTGGCCTTTCAGTCGTGGACAGCAGCACGCTTCCAGCACTCTCTGCACCTCTCATGGTGACAATAGGGCAGGGAACACCCGTCATTGCCACCTCCCTTGGCAGCTCACCTGTCGCAGGATCCTCCCTCCCGGTGCATGTCACAGTGCAGGGTGGAGGAAGCACGCCCACAGGCTCAGTCGCGATCACGCTTGGCTCTTCACACTGCACAGCATCGCTTGCTTCCTCCGGAACAGGTTCCTGCACCCTCACACCTGCCACTTCTGGAACTGCCACCCTTACTGCCTCATACAGTGGGGACAGCAACTACACTGCAACATCCTCGACATCCACGATCTCTGTTGCTGCTGCAGTCGTGTCACCAACACCAACACCTGCGCCCACACCCACGCCAGCCCTGCCAACACCGACAGCCTCGCCATCACCATCACCATCGCCCTCTGCATCACCGTCAGCCTCGCCATCACTGCCGGGAACACCATCCCCAGGTCCAGTACCAGTCACACCACATCCATCTCCATCATCGACTTCAGGATCAGGAGTTTCCACGACTGCCTCAGTCACTCCTTCTGCCACGCCACAGGAAGGTGGAAGCGGACCGTCATCCAGCACAGGCACTCCAGCCCCACGTACATCACCATCAGAGTCGCCGAAGCCATCATCCTCACCAGCAGCATCCTCGGGCTTCAACCATGCCAGATCACACACCACTTCAGCACCGTCATCCTTTCCCTGGTGGCTTGTCATCCTCATCCTCATTGCAGGAGCGGGACTGTACGCCTTCCAGACGAAGCGGAAAGCGTAGGGAATATCCGATCGCGTCCATGACGTGGCCATGAGGTTGGTGCGAATCGAGCAGGAGTCGAGTTCCAACACTACTGCTCACGCTATACTTCGGATCATGGCAGAAATTCTCCTATTCCATCATGTCCAGGGACAGACTCCGGGATTTCATGCCTTTGCAGACATGCTTCGCAAGGCAGGGCACACTGTCCATGCACCGGACCTCTTCGATGGCAGGACATTCTCTTCCATTCCTGAAGGGCTCTCCTACACCGAGGAGATCGGATTCGATGCGTTTCAGCACCGTGTCGATGATTTCGTTCAGGATCTGCCGGAGGCGCTTGTCTACAGCGGATTCTCGTTTGGTGTTGTCATGGCCCAGCGGCTTGCTCAGACCCGCCAGGGAGCCAGGGGCGCACTCCTGTACCATTCATGCCTCCCGCATACTGAATTCAGCACCAGCTGGCCAGACACTGTCCCAGTGCAGATCCACGGAATGGACAGGGATCCGTACTTTGTCGATGAGGGCGATATCGATGCAGCACGGGATATTGTTGCCCATGCCAAGAATGCTGAGCTCTTCCTGTACGAGGGCAATGCCCACTACTTCGCTGACTCGAGTCTCCCCACCTACGATCCTGATGCAGCAGCCCTGCTCGAAGCACGCACACTGGCGTTTCTCGAGCACATCACTGAGCACACCCCTTCCTGATACACGCGAATCCCATGAAGGCTCCAGCAGCACCGTGGTGCACACCCATTCCGCTCCCTGTCCACGCACACCGAGCTGCCCAATTTCAGCAGAGTGTGGAGCAAGCCAAATGGTGACGCGTACAATTGGGATATATGATGCTTTTCCGCTACCTCCACAGGGCACTCCGCCGCATTGCCTCGTACGCGATCGACTGGACTGTGTCATGGCGGCTTGGCATCACAAGCCTCGACCGTCCATCAAAGGTTGCACTCAAGGCTGTCGATATCAAGCAGTACTGGAAAAACACTCGTGTGCACGTGCCATTTCCTGTCACACGTCTCTTCAACGGACGGAAGACCTTCAACGGGAAGGCCATCACGTTCGATATTGAAGGCATCAGTGAGGGACCCGGGTATCACCCTGGCAGCAAGAAGTTCATGGCGAGCATTTTCCGTCCAGTCACGCTTCCTGACACACCAATGCCACTTGTCATCCTGCTGCACGGCTTTGCTGTCCCTGTTCCATATCTCGAAGAGTGGCATGCACGGAAACTCGTCGAGCAGGGAGCAATTGTTGCCCGTCTGGAACTCCCGTTCCACATGCGCCGCCGCATTGTTGGCACGCTGTCTGGAGATGGCTTCTTTGCACTCGATCCTGAACGGACAGTTGAATCCGTCCGGCAGTCAGTCGAGGATGCATCCGCCATCATCACATGGGCACAGAAGGCTTTTCACATCAACCATGTATCCGTCATGGGCTTCAGCCTTGGAGGTCTCGTCACTACCCTCATTGCAACACAGCTCGAGCTCGATGCAGCAGTTGCCGTGGCTCCATTCTGCGATCCAGTACACACCTTTCTCGAGAAGCTTCCCCGCAATGCAAAGCGCAGGGTGGGACTGGTGGGCACATCCGGAGGAGTCTGGGGCATGACCATGGGAGAGGCAGAGGTCCTTCTCCGAAGGGTGCTGAGTCCCATCATTCCCGAAAATCACATGGAAATTGCAACTCCACCGCACAGTATCTGTCTTGTTGCACCGTACTACGACAACATTGTCGGCTTCGAGCCCATTGTCCGGCTTGCATCCTCCTGGGGCACTGAGCTCATCTCGCAGCCGTTTGGACACATGAACATCATGACTGCGAACAAGCTTGCACCCCTGTACCATGCGTGGCTCCTTGAGAACCATGACCGTCCTGAACAGATCCGGAAGCGTGGAAGGACTCGTCACATCCAGGGAAAGGCTGCAGAGGATGTCACAATCCATACTGTTGGACGCAGGGAAGGAGCATAGGATTGGAAGTCACGCGGAGCATGGATCTCCGTGACAGCAGCTCCTGTCTCGT
>DAIDIX010000153.1 GCA_027451645.1 Candidatus Dormiibacterota bacterium
ATTCTGCTGACAACAGCGTGGTGGGAGAGAATCTCGTTGTCGATGTGCTCACATGGGATTCTGGAACGTACTCCTTCTCCGAGGAACATATTGTCCCCACAGAGGAGACAGTGCGTGCAACAATCGACGAGCTGTATGCCCGTGCGCAGCTTCGGAAATCCCTTCGGGCCCGGGAAACATAGGTCCATCGTTGTATGGTGGACGGAGAACCCTCTCTGTGACAGAAGTGTCGCATGATCGTCAACCATCCTTCTCGCGCAACTCATGTCAGATGGAAAGTTACATGGTATAAGTAAATGGCAGATCGATCAGGTGCATCGCATACAGTGCCTGCTATGATCTCACCAGCTACTCCAAAACCCGACATTAAGCCAAGCCCACAAGACACAATATCGAAGGAGTCCCCACGTGCAAAGCCAAGGATCTCTCCAAGACACTGATCTCGGTTCGCTGCTGCAGTCAATGCAGGCTGAGCGGGCAACTGGGACACTCTATCTCGAGCAGGGAAGCTCCACGAGTTCCCTGTACTTCCTCTTTGGTCATCTTTTCCATGCAGAAGGTTCGTCCGGCAAGGGAGAAGAAGTCGTACTGGAGTCACTTGGATGGAAAGACGGAGCCTTCACCTTTGATCCCCGTGCGAAACTCCCACCAGAAGAAACCATCACTGCCTCAGCTTCGGAGCTCATTGCGCAGGCACAGCTCCGTGTCGCCACAGCGTCCGAAAATGAAGGAGGAAACATGGCCGATGAAGCGGTAGTTTCCAATGAGGGTGGTACATGGCAGCCAGCACCGGAACCCGAGTGGGCCCAGCAGGCTGCTCCAGAGGGCAGCATGGAACAGCTTGAGGCTGAGGATGACGGGGTTTACCATGTCTCCCAGACAGCAAGTTCGGGCGTGACGTATGCACCAGAAGACGGGGAAGCCCCACAGGTCGAAAGCGAGGAGCCTGCTCCAGAGCCGGAAGCGCCTCCTGTTGCTGCAGCGCCACAGGCAGCTGCTACTGGTGGATCTGCAACAGAGGTATTCTCATCAGAAGTCACCCTCCTCGCATACCCGCTTCCTGCTGGAAGTGTCCTGTATGAACATCTCAAGAGTTCCTTCATCGACTTCTCGCGGCTCCTTCGCACACTCAAGAATGACTCCCATACGGGATATATCAAGCTCTATCTTCCCGATGAAGGTGAAAAGGAGTGCTGCCTGCTGTTCCTGAACGGGGATCTCGTTGAGGGTCTCTCAACCCTTGAGGGAGTTGTTCACGGTGAGGATGCGTTCGTTGAGTTCCGCAAGCAGATGGATGCTGAAGTTGGTCTCCTCGATGTTGTCGAGATCGAGGACAAGGTTGTCACTGCCCTCTCGCAGTTCTATACAGGACAGTATCTCTATACCCAGCTCATGGGTCGCTTCATTGATTTCGGAGCACTCCTCAGCTATCTCCAGGAGCAGAAGACGACTGGCCATGTGCTCGTCACTGGAGGCACCGAGATTGGCCTCATCCTGCTGCATGATGGTCAGGTGCTGGGATCATATACAGAGAATGACCGTTCACCAACGACAGATGCGTCCCATGTCACTGCACTCACGAAAGAGCAAAATGCACGCATCGAAGTTCGCACGAGCAGCGGCTCGGTATCTCCGCTGGACATCAAGGCCATCATGGGGTTCTAGGCTGCAGCGTCCCCTCCTGTCCCTGGTTCCACGACGCCTCTGGCGACTATGTGCTGGACTGTGCTGTGGCGTGGTGCTGTCCCTTGTCCTTGCAGGGTGTGCCAGCTCACCACCCCAGATCCTCTCCCTCACGCCAAATCATGGGGCTACAGGTGTGGAGGCAAATGCACCTGTCACAGTTGTGTTCGACAAGCCTGTTGTGCACGCGTCGATCGCAGCACATTTTCTCATGTCCCCAGGCCTTCCTGGATGCAATCTTGCCTACGCTGCCAAAGGTGTACGCCAGCACGGGTGCTGGATTAGCTGGCTCTCCGCTGAACCGGGCTTCACGCTGTTCCACCCCACCACTCCGTTTGCATCGAATACGAAGTACACCTTTTCCCTCACGTCTGGCCTCCATGCAGTAGACGGATCTGTAAATGTGTTCAGTCACACCTGGAATATCACAACCGATGTCGCACCCCGATTCCAGAGCTCGTATCCAGCACAGCATGCAAAAAAGGTGCCTCTTGACAGCATTCTCACCGTGTCCTTCTCCCGGGCAATGCTCCCGGCAAGCAGCACGGGCATCACCCTTGCACCTGCAGTACCCGGAACCACCATCGTCCAGGATGTCTCCACCCCATCACAGTTCGATATCCTCCCTGGTCACCTGCTTCTTCCAAACCACAGCTATACCCTCACCGTTTCGACACAAGTACGGGACATCACGTATGCAAAGATTTCCCGGGAGACTGCCATCCACTTCTCCACTGGTGCGTCTCTCAGTGTGCTTCCCCATCTCCTTCTCGCTTCCTCCAGCACAGTAGATCTTCTCCCCATACCAAGTTCTGCAGATATCCATGCACCGGTCCCGTATATCCATCTCTTCAGTGGGACGTCTTCGACGACAGTAGGCGCTGCATCACTTTCCACGGGCACGGACTATCTCGCACTTACCGAGGTGCAAACCTCAACTGGAGCATCCGATCTTCATGTCATCAACGTGGTGAATGGTACAGACCGTCCCATTGGCACAGGTGCAAGCCATCTTTCCTGGTCTCCCAATGGCCAAATGCTTGCCTATACGACAGGCACAGCTACCCTTGCAATCTATAACACGCTTTCTGGCTCTACCCAGTCGTATCCCCTGCCTGCACCTCTCCTGTCACCTCCACTGTGGAACGGTGACAGCAGTCTCCTCTACCTTTCGCTACAGGGAAATGCATCCGCACCACCCTCCATCGTGAGCTTTTCCCCAGCTCTCGATGCATATGCACCGATTCCCAATCTTCCCCTCTTCGCCTACACTCCCCTCTCTTCTCCAGATCACAGTCTTCTTGTGTATCTCGGACGGGCCCTCCCCACGGATCCAACTTCCGTATGGTGGACATCCCTTGCCACCACTCCGGCAACGTCCACATCCCTCTCATCCGGATTCACCCTCTTCGGTGTGACGAACAGTTCATCCGTAGTCGCTGCACCAGCTGTCCATCCAACAGAGATCGGCTTCCTCAGTCTTTCCACAGGGGACTTTACTTCCCTCACCACATCAGCACTGCCAGATACTCCGGTTGCTGTGTCTGCAAACGGTCAGCTTATGGCATATCTTGGAGGAAGTGCAGCTCACCCTGTCCTTTCCATCCAGCCGACTTCCATTTCTGCGAGTTCCATTCTTGCAACGCGGCTTCCCTCACACAGTGCGTGGAGAATGGCATTTCAGGGATTGACAATCTCCTCCTGATGGACAAGACCATGACGGGAATTCCCCGTTCCGTGTACCGTTACAACATATGACCCAGCGACTGCTCTTTCTCATTGCAGATACGGGCGGAGGCCATAGAGCCTCTGCGAATGCCGTATCTGCTGCCCTGCACGCAGCTCATCCTGACATGTTCGACATCTCCATAGTAGATCCCTTTGTGGAGGCAGCACCGTCGTTCGCAGGTGCCACCACTGGTCTCTATGCACCCATCGCACGCCATGTCCGGTGGCTCTGGGGCGGCATCTACTACGCAACAAACTCTGCCCTTGCAGTAGAGGGCGTGTCACGATCCATCCTCACCCTTCTCAGTCCAGGAATCCGGTCTCTCATCGATGAGATGCAGCCTTCTGCTGTTGTCTCCTTCCATCCTCTCCTCAACCATGTGACTGGACGAATCATCCAGGAGCTCCCCTCCGGAGGGCGTCCTCCATTCCTCACTGTTGTCACGGACTTCATCAACCTCCATCCCTTCTGGTTCTCCCCCGCAGCAGATGCGATTGTGCTTCCTACTACCCAGGCACTCCGTGGCTGCCTCCGGCATGGCATCCGTCCAGATCGCTGTCACGTCTTTGGTCTTCCTATTGGCCCATCATTCACCGCTCCACAGCCCGATGCACGCGAGAAGAAGCGTCTGCGCAGCGATCTCGGCTGTCTTAGCAGCCGACCTCTCGTCGTCATCTGTGGAGGAGCAGACGGTGCAGGAAAGCTCAGGGGAATTGCTGAGGAACTCCTGAGTCGCGACGAACCTGTCGACACCGTTGTCATCTGCGGCAAAAATGAGCATCTCCGGGAAGAACTCTCCCGGATTGCAGTTCCCCATGACCGGAACCTCATCATTCAGGGATTTGTCACGAACATGGTTGACTGGCTCCGTGCAGCTGATGTCGTCGTCACGAAGGCAGGCCCTGGAACTGTGATGGAAGCCCTGTGCAGTGGCACACCGTTTGTACTCTGCTGGTATCTCCCTGGCCAGGAAAGGGGAACTGTCACCTGGCTCCGGCAGCATCAGGTGAGCCGATACTCGCCCAATCCACACCGGGTTGTCGACTTCATCAATGAGATCCTTGCATTCTCCCCATCCGAAAAGCATGCCCTTCTCGAACGGATCCGTACCCTTGCAACACCCCATGCCAGCAGCAGCATCGCGGCGCAGAGGATCGAGGGATATCGGATCACCAGCCACTCCCGTGAAACCGTGTGAACGTCGGAGCGGCGACCGGGAGCCTGCATGCGGGCTGCCGCCGACGCTTCGAGCCGATGGGGAAGCGCTGCCA
>DAIDIX010000154.1 GCA_027451645.1 Candidatus Dormiibacterota bacterium
AATCTCGCAGACGACGATCATGATCCTGGAAAGCGGGGTAGGCTTGATACTGTACAGGGAATTGTGAAGGCGCAATCGATGGAATGAGGTGGTTGCATGTTCGTAATGGCGAACTCGAAGCAGCACAGGCGGGTGCTCTCAGGCGATGAGATCGGGGAAGTCTGCCGCATGCTTGACGATCTCTCAGGACGACTGAGAAATGACCGGGAGGCAATCTATGTCGGACCAGTTTCGGAGTCCCCAGCAAGCCTTGTGCTTACAGCAATAGTTGGACATGATCTCCTCTCTGTAATGTGCGACACTGCTGGGCCGACTGCAGTCATCATCGACAGGAAGTCAGGTTCCAAACCAGGGGACATGCTCCGGCTTCCACGAGCAGTTCTCCGGAAGAGTGGTCGTGATGCGGAATTTGCCAATGCACTCCATGGAACAGTCCATGCTGCTCGGGAGCGGCTTGCGAGACACAGAATCCGTTCGCATCACTGCGCTTCTCCAGCCATGTCTCTGGGAGCAGAGTAGGCGTGCTGCACGCAGTGCTTCTCCATGGAACACAGGGGAGTGCTACGGACTACTTCTGGTTTGGCCATCTCAGGGACCATCTTGCAGGACGGGGATTTGAAGTATATTGGCCCCTCCTGCCACATACGGAGCATCCGGAGGTGGAGGAAACTGTCACATTTCTCCATGGCAATCTCCCGCTTCTCGATGAATCGAGCATCGTTATTGCCCACTCCTCGGGATGTCCTCTCCTTCTCAGCTATCTCGAACGCCATCCCACTACCATTGGTGCAATCGTCCTCGTGGCAGGCTTCTACATACCAGTGCGTGACAGGGAAGTATCGAGAACAGTCATCCAGCCACGATATGACTGGAACAGGATCCGTTCAGGGCTTGGCAAGGTGGTGCTTGTCAATTCGGACAATGATCCGTGGGGGTGTGACGATGTGCAGGCGAAGCCTGTTGCAGCTGCTCTTGGTGGAATGCTCCTTGTCGTGCCGGGCTATGGACATATGGGCTCAACCAAGTACGGCCAGCAGCTCACGGAGTTTCCGCTTCTCGAGGAACTCATCGATGCACTGCTTCGCGTGCCTGGTGGCAGCTTCGATGCATCCATTCAGGCGCCCTTGGCATCAATGGGGTGAAAGGGCACCCTGCTGGGCGAGCGTTTCCTCATGAAGTGCAGACGCTACACGTGTGGCGAGATCACGGGCAAGCTCCTCAGGAACGTTTCCGCCACGAAGAAGCTCGTCTTTGAAGGTGAGCCAGGACGGGTCATCCAGCAGCTGCGAGAGGGAAGAAGAGTGCACAAGGCGTGCTGCATAGCGTGCAGCAATCCATGCGAGGCGGGAATTGTGTGTCTCCTGCCACTCCCACACGCTCTGCTCTGCAAGAGTACTTGCAATCGAGATGACTGCAAGGGTTCGTGAGAGCCTTCGTGCGCCAAGCTCGCTCTCTCTGGGATTTCCATCGAGAAGCTCACGTACACGATCATGAACGCGGTGAAGCAGAAGTTTGAGTGCATCGAAAAGCGGACGCACTGGCGCACTGTCAGGACAGGCTGCGAATTTCTCCTCGAGGTAGTCAAGCAGGGGCGGAAATGCGCCATGCCGGATGGCACGGAGCACATCGAGTGCAATGACATTGCTTGATCCCTCCCATATGGCATGGACAGAGATATCGCGAAGGATTCTCGCTTCGGGCCATTCATTGATGACGCCGTTTCCGCCCCGGACCTCCATTCCCTCTGTAGCAGTTATCCGCGCCCTCTCCGTGCTGTATGTCTTGTACAGTGGCGTGAGCAGCCGCACGACGTCATCGTAGGGAGCTATTCCTGCATCAGCCTTGTCGAGTGCATCAGCAAGGGCGAACGCTGCACATGTTGCAGCATGGGAGTCAACAGCCATCTCGATGAGCGTGTCTGCCATGAGGGGGTGGTCTATGAGCGGGGCACTGAATGCAATGCGGTGCTTTGCATGATGGAGAGCCTCATATACATTGCGGCGCATTGCACCTGCACAGACAACTGCGATGCAAATACGTGTGAGATTGATCATGTCGAGCATTTCCCGCATGCCTCGCTGCACATCTCCAACCTGCCATGCAAAGGTGTTGTCGAACTCGATCTCGCCAGAGGGCATGGCACGGGTTCCGAACTTGTCCTTGAGACGACGTATCGTGAAAGGATTTCGGGATCCATCATCAAGAAGTCGCGGTACGAGAAAGAGTCCAAGGCCCTTCGTTCCTGAGGGAGCACCCACTGGCCGTGCAGTGACAAGAAAGAGATCCGAGTGGGGACAGCTTGCAAACCACTTCTCTCCGGAGAGTCGCCACGTGGTGTCGGACTCACGTATTGCCTCTACAGCATTTGCACCGACATCAGATCCCCCGTACCGCTCCGTGAGGAGCATTGCACCACGGAGATATCCGTCACCATCGTCCGCAAGCCGTGGCACAAACCGCTTTGCGAGTGCAGGATCGTTGTGCGAGAGGCATCTCGCCATTGCATCCGACATGCCCACTGGACAGCCCATGATCGACTGGTCGGATTCAAGAAAGAGATACTGCAGGGCAGCAACTAGGACTCGGGGGGCTGGAGTATCCAGACCACGCCAGCCAGGCATGTATGCAGCATGGATTGTGCCAAACTCGACGATCTTCCTCTCTATTTCGAGGTATGCGGAGTTGAATGCGATGTCATCTATGCGGTGGCCACGGGCATCATGTGTCCTGAGTACGGGAGGATTCGCATCGGCCACAGCCATCCTGGGTTCAATGTACTCGGGAACAAGATCACCAAGCTCAGTGAGCGCCTTCTCAGCAACTGGCCATGTGGCGGAATCGAGAAGATGGCGGAGCAGCCATGGGAGATACGGATCTGCAGTGAACCAGTTATTCCTGGGAAGGGGTGGAATGGGGTCGTCTTCAGGATCGGGAAGTACCATGGCAAGTTCTCCTGGATGGGCAGCTACCGCGAGCATAGTCCGATTGCTCCCACAGGGCAACGGCTGTCATCCAGTTGACACTGACGTGTCGAGATTGTGAAAAGATTGTGGTCCCACATTGGCACGTGTGGTTCAATCAACGTATGAAACGGAAAGCACCCACCCATGTGGTACGTATTGTCCAGCTCGTTGGAGGCTGTCTGGGAGTCGTGCTTGGTGTCCTCTACAGCGGATGGGTGCTATCGAATTCAGTCGATGTCAAGACGGATCCCCAGTTTGAGATCCAGATTCTCCTTATCGCACTTGCGATTGGAAGCGGTGCAGCCGTTGCACTTGCAGCACCGTACATCACTATAGAGCCCTACCTCTGGTTGGATGAGTTTCTCAGCAATGCTCCCATTCCTGAGGTCATAGCAGTCACAGTATCGCTTGTGGTTGGACTTGCAATCACAGCTCTTTCCGTGGCTGCATTCTCCGTGATCCCGTTTCATCTCGGAGTATTCATAGGTCTCCTTTTCGGGGGAGGCATCATGTATCTTGGAGTGACGACGTCAAGGAAGCGGTACCGTGAAGTGGTCCACCTGTTTGGGGAGCGGAGTCCTCGTCGGCTCTCCATGGATGTTGTTGCTCCTGCAGCAGACGGCAGCAGTGGACCTCCACAGGAAATCATCATTGACACATCGGTTCTCATCGACAGCAGAATCAGCGATGTGGCTGCTACGGGATTCCTCCAGGGGACCCTCGTGATCCCGAGTTTCGTGCTCGAGGAGCTTCAGCGTGTTGCTGATGCATCGGATCCCATGCGGCGTGCACGTGGCAGACGCGGTCTCAATGTTGCTGAACTGCTCAGGAAAGCACCGTTTCCTCCGTGCATTGTTCTCGAAACGGAGTTTCCCAACATGAACGAGGATGTCGATGCAAGGCTCATCAAGCTTGCACGGATACGGAATGCTGCGCTCATGACCAATGACTACAATCTCAACCGCCTGGCGACAGTTGAAGATATCCGGGTCCTCAACCTCAATGAGCTTGTGAATGCCCTCAAGCCTGTTTCCAGTGTTGGCGAGCTCATGCATGTGACCATAGTCAAGGAGGGAAGGGAGCATAACCAGGGCATTGGGTACCTTGAAGATGGAACCATGGTAGTTGTCGAGAGCGGAAAGAAGCATATTGGTGAAGAGATCGATGTGATGGTAACGAACCTTCTCCAGACTCCTTCAGGGCGAATGATCTTTGCGCAGCTGCCCGAAGGGAATGATGACCTGCCGCATGGACATGAGATCCATGCGAAAGGGGAATGACACTGGAACGCCTTCTCATCCTGCCAGCAGCTGGATCTTCGCAGAGAATGGGGTTTGACAAGCTCTGGCACGAGGTGGATGGCCGTCCTGTACTCGCATGGACTCTTCGAGCAGTCGCACGTGCAGACATCTTCGATGCTGTATGCATTGCAACCCAGAAGGACAGGTGGGAGGATGTGGAACGTCTTGCACGTGAGGAGGGAATTGCCGGCCTGCGGTTTTGCGAGGGCGGACACAGACGGCAGGACACAGTACGTCAGGCTCTCGAGGAGAGCACTGATGCGGAATTCGTCTCCATCCATGATGCTGCCCGGCCACTGTGCTCCCCACAGCTCTTTCGTGAAGTGCTGGCGAAGGCGAAGCAGACAATGGCTGTTACTGCAGCACTGCCGTGTACCGATACAGTGAAACGCGTGAATGATGATGTGATCATCGAG
>DAIDIX010000155.1 GCA_027451645.1 Candidatus Dormiibacterota bacterium
TTGCTGCAAAGTTCATCATTGGACTCATTGTCACAGCACTCCTCTCCTCGATTCTTCTCTGGGTTGGCATGGTACGCCATGCGCTCACTGTGCCGGGAGTTGTTGAGGCGACTGTGCTGCTCATCGGCATCATCAGTGGACTTGTTGGCATTGCCACAGGTCTTGGTGCCATGTGGCCCCGTCTCGACTGGACAGACCCCAGGCGTGCAGTGAGCATCTGGCTCACGCTTGCATTTCTTGGCATTGCAACCTGCTATCTTGCGATTGCCTTTGTCGTCATCGGTATGCCGTTTGTTCTCAATATTCCCCTTCCGTGGGGAACATACCTGGCATATATCGGCGTATATGTCTGGGCAGCAGTGGTGGGAGGGAGCTTCATGGCTGCTGGAGCTGCACGATATGCACTCCGGGAGGTATAGGATGGCGCATCCCATGCATGCACGTGTAGACGATCTCCCTGTTGTCCATGAGGCAGTCATGCTGCTTGAGCGTGATGGAGGAGGACAGGAGTCCCATGTCGGCTATGCTCCTGGGCGGATCACAGTCATAGGTGACCACATCGACTATGTGGGAGGAGATGTGCTCTGCTGTGCCCTCGACAGGGGCATTGCTGTTGCACTGGCTGAGGGATCGTGCAGGGTATGGAGCATCAGGGATGAGACGAGGACTGAGCTTGTGGAGTCACCTGGGGCACCATCTGCACGGTTTGGAAGGGTGCTTGCTGCACTGTCCTGGGCACGAAAGGCATGGGGAGGTGAGGGCGTCCTCTCCTGTGCAGTCGCTTCCGACCTTCCGAGAGGCGTGGGACTCTCTTCGTCCGCAGCAGTGGTCATTGCAACCCTCCGTGCGTATGCAAGCTGGAGAGGAAGGGAAATCAGCTCGAATGAACTTGCTGAAGGTGCCTATGCAGTGGAGCATGATGAGCTTGGCATTCCCTCGGGGCAGCTGGACCAGTACGCAATCTGCAGGAGCCGGGAACAGGCTCTCCATGAGCTCCACTGCCATACCCTTACAAGCTCATTTCTCCCGTGGGAGAAGAAGGAAGCAGTATTTCTCGTGTGTGATACAGGAGTCGAGCATGCAGTGGCAGACTCTCCCTACGGGAGCCGTGTCCACTCCATGCAGGCTGCCCTGCAGAAACTTCGGGTGTCGTGGATTGGGGAGTGTGCCCGTTCTGCAGCAGCTCCGTCAGGGACGGAGAACGGGTGGTTTCAGCACTGCCTTACTGAAGAGTACCGGGTACAGGATGCAGTTGAGGCTGTGAAGCAGCGAAACCTCCCAGCACTTGGAAAGCTCATGACTGCAAGCCATGCATCCCTCAGGGATGACTATGGTGTGAGCCATGGCATCTGTGATGGCCTTGTTGAAGCGCTCGTCGGGATGGATGGATGCCTTGGTGCACGCATGACTGGAGCTGGCTTTGGCGGGTGTGTCGTTGCACTTGTGAGGACACCGCGTGCTGCATCAGTCCTTCACGGTATCCAGCGCGTGCTTCCACAGCAGACAGACCATCCATCACAGGCATGGACATTTGCTCCAGGTGCTGGGGTGGCCGAGCTGTATGATATGGCTGAATAGCAGCGTTGGGGAGATCAGGAATGGATCCGAAGCAGGGTGCAGTGATACTGGGAGCAGCAGCAGTGAGCTACTGCCTTGGTTCCATGCCGTTCGGTCTCTGGCTGACGAAGCTCCGGCATGGAATGGATGTCCGTGCAGCCGGGAGCAACAGCACTGGTGCAACAAACGTTCTCCGAGTTGCAGGACCTGCGACAGCTGCAGCGACATTCGCATGCGATGCTGCGAAGGGGTACGGTGCAGTGGAACTGGCACGATCTCTTGGGATCTCGCCCCTTGGACAGACTGTGTGTGGTGTCAGTGCCATTGCGGGCCACTGCTGGCCAGTATTTGCAGGATTCCGTGGCGGAAAGGGAGTTGCAACAGGAATCGGTGCATCTGTCGCAGTGGATCCAACGATGTTCCTCACTGGAGCTGCACTTGGCATTCCTGTTCTTGGCGCAACAAAGATGGTTTCCCTCGGCTCGCTCACAGGAGCTGCTGGGTATGTCGTGTATGCAGCAGTGAAGGGTTCACGGACACACAGGTATGCTCCACTGTTCTATGCAGCTGCTGCATTTGGCATCACGACATTCCGACACAGGGAAAACATTGGCAGGATCTTCCGGGGAGAGGAACGGAAACTCACATTCGGGAAGACCTCCCGAAGCGGAAGGATGGATGAGCACACAGATCACGGACAGGCTGCAGCACATCTCCATGATGTCCACATGCCAGTCCATCACAGGGAGAACCACTGATGCCAAAAACAGGTGCATCACGGCTTCAAGCCTTCATCATCCTCGGAGCTGCTCTTGTCCTTGGGGTTCTCGTGAGCATGCCACGGGCTGTCAGCACAGCAGCAACACTTTCCTGGTCACCACAGCACGTTGGTGTCCTTTCAAGTGCCCAGAGCAGCTCGCTGAGTGCGATTGGTGCATGGTCTGAACATGACATCTGGGCTGTCGGCTGGATTGAGAACACAAGCAGCAAGGAAACACTCGTTCTCCACTACAACGGGAGGAGCTGGAACCGTGTCTCTTCTCCCAATGTCGCTGGCCAGCAGGACAATGCGCTCCTTGGCCTTACAGTCATCAGTCCAACGGACATCTGGGCTGTCGGGTATGCAGTCGGCGTGACAAACGCGGAGCAGCCACTCGTCGAGCATTACAACGGGAAGAAGTGGAGCATCGTGCCAACACCGTCGACCAATGCCCAGCAGAACAGCCGGCTTCTTGGCATGACCTCGATAGCAGCAGACAACATCTGGGCAGTGGGGTACTACACGAATGATCAGGGAGTCTACCAGACACTCATCGAGCATTATGACGGGAGTGTGTGGTCCATAGTTCCAAGTCCCAACTCTGAGGCAGATGTCGCCAATGAGCTCACTGGCATCAGTGCAGTCAGTGCAAGCAACATCTGGGCAGTCGGATACGAGAACAATGTCAATACAGGAATGAATGATCCAATATCCCTGTCATGGAACGGGTCTGTATGGAGCATGATAGCGATTCCCACACCGGATCCGACCCAGCCAGCACAGCTCAATGCTGTCGTTGCACTACATGCAAACGATGTGTGGGCAGTGGGGTACTCCACGAATTCCCAGAGTCTTGGGAACGAATCCCTTGTCGAGCATTGGGGAGGAAATGGCTGGGGGATAGTCACAAACAATCTTGGAGTTGCTGAACAGGACAATGCCGTATATGCAGCAACTTCCCTTGGACAGAGCAATCTCGCAACATCCCAGGTGCTGAGCCAGCTCAACAAGAATGATGTTCCTGCACTTGGGAGCGATGCAACAGTGATCACTGTGGGGAGTACTGGGGGAAGTGCCCTCGCAGCACAGTGGAATGGCAGCAGCTTCGCCCTGTACCCGCAGCTCAACAATTCCGGACTGGCTGGCCTTGTTCTCTCCGGCGTTGATGAGCTCACTCCAACATCGTTCTGGATGGTGGGAAATGGAACAAATGGACAGTCGAACACTGAGGGAGCCGTAATCCACTACGGAACTCCAGTTGTTCCACTTGCTGCACCTGTTGTGAAACACGCTGCAGCCAAGCCAAAGCAGCAGCAGGGCGGCAATACGGGAATACTCATTCTCCTCATCGTTGTTGTTGGCGGACTTGGTGGCGGCTACTACTACTGGCAGCACATGCAGCAGCAGTAAAGAATGCAGGTGCGTGCTGCTCCATGCAGCGCTCTCCTGGTGCAGTCACGTGTGACAGATTGGTGCGCATTCCTGATCTCGCTTTTCCTTGACATGCGTGCCATGGGTCAGGATGGCGAACTTTTCGTCATAATGCCACCACTCTGTGTCGTGACATGAGGAAATTCCCTGCCTACGATATGAGCACGTTCTACCAACTGCTCAACGTCCCAGTACCATGTCCTCCACGTCCTTCCCTACGTCTCCGCACATACCCACTCCTCGCACACGTTCTGCTGACAGGCAGGCAATAGGGTGGAGTCTCGCCGGTGTTCTCGCAATACTCATAACCTTTCTCTGGCGTGGCGATGTCCTCATTGGTTTCCTGGCTGTAGCAGTCATCTTCGTCCCAGCAGAGCGGTTGGTAGAACTCCGCCCACAGCGCGTTCTCAGGGCTGGCTGGCGGACAGATGTCATGCATTATTTCGTGAGCAGTGCACTCACGACGCTTGGGCTGACACTTGTTACTGTTGCTGCTGCTCTTGGTGTGCGGTTCGCAGTAGTGGCCCATATCGGAACTGTCATCACTGCACAGCCACTTCCGCTTCAGCTCATTGAATCCACCTTCCTGTCAGCTGTTGTGCAGTACTGGGTTCACCGGGCATCGCACACTGTTCCGTTTCTCTGGAGATTCCATGCAGTGCACCACAGCATCACCACAATGGACTGGCTCGCATCTGCACGGTTCCATCCTGTTGACCAGGTGCTGACACGGGGATCTGCTGTCATACCCCTCACCATTCTCGGCTTTGCACCAGCTACCTATGGCGTGTATATCGTCCTTGATGCCCTGCAGGAGTTCTTTGTCCATGCGAACATGCGGGTGCCACTTGGAATGTTCCGCTGGATTCTTCCGAACCCGGAATTCCACCACTGGCATCATGCTGTCGACAGGGATGCCTGGAACACGAAC
>DAIDIX010000156.1:0-3201 GCA_027451645.1 Candidatus Dormiibacterota bacterium
ATGGGAAGTCAGGAGTGCCCTTTCCCATGTGGAACATCTTCGCGAAGATGATGTACATCGTTGCAAAGATCATGAGGGGCTTGATGAGTGACCAGAGATACCCGAGGATCGATCCTGCGTACTTGAGCTTGAACTGGGTGATCGAGAGCTCAAGTATGAGATTGATGTTGCGCTTCGATTGCGTCAGGGCAGCAGTCATGGCTGGTGAATTGTCCCTTGCTCGTCGTTGAAGTCGTTGCTGTTCATACTATTCTATGCACACGGCTACCCACACGGCTCTTGTCCAGGGCGTGAGCCGTCTGCGAACAGGGAGAACATGTACATGGATGCCAGGATGGAAGCGAAGCATGCTGCTGCTCGTGCAGCACTTGCCCACGTTTCCAGGGACATGCTTCTCGGAATAGGCAGTGGAAGTACAGTCCGTGCTTTCATCGAGGAACTCGGAAGCACCAAGATGGGTGTCCGCTGCATCACTGCATCACGTGAAAGTGCTGATGCATGCAGGAAGAATGGCATTCCTGTCGAGGAGCTTGGAGCAGCAATGCTGGATCTTGTGATCGATGGGGCTGATGCGATTGATCATTCCGGACAGGTGCTTAAAGGCCTTGGCGGAGCACTTGTCAGGGAGAAAATACTCGCCCAGTCTGCAAAGCGCTGGATTCTCATTGTCGATGAGACAAAGCTCGTTGATCCCCTTGGGGGGACCGTTCCAGTAGAAGTCATTCCGTATGGCATGGCACGCACAAAGGAGCGCATTGAAAAGTGCGCACACGCCGTGAGCACACTCCGAGAAGAGGGGGGAAGGCCATTCGTTACGGACAATGGCAACTGCATCCTTGATGTCAGACTCCCACGTATCGATGATCCGGAAGGACTCGACAACACCCTTGCAGTCATTCCCGGAGTTGTGGGAACGGGAGTATTCATCAATCTCCATCCTCATGTGATCGTTTCCACAGCAACTGGTGAGACCCGGCAGTGGGATTGTCCATAATGAATGGGATGGGCGGATAGCTCAGCTGGTTAGAGCGTCTCGCTTACACCGAGAAGGTCACAGGTTCGAATCCTGTTCCGCCCACCACTTTGCCGATACCAGCCTCAGGTCTGGCATTCGGGGGAGGTCCGCCATGGCGACAGTCGCCTCAGTCATTCGTGATGTCAGGAACCGGCAACCACGGAATGGAAGGTATTATGCGGTTGCCATCGATGGACGGGGCTGTTCCGGGAAGTCGACACTCGCTGCAGCAGTGAGCACGAGCACAGGCTGGCCAGTTATTGCTGGAGATGATTACTTCGAGCCACTGGGCAGTGGGATCTGCACGTGCACTCCATCGGGTGCCGCAGTCTGGGGAGGCTTCAATGAAGTCCTCTTTCAGCATGACGTACTTGAACGCGTTGCACAGGGCGAGTTTCCCACTCTCCGTGCATATAGCTATGCACGGCAGAGGTATGACGCTCCGGAAATATTCCGCATTGAGGAAGGTGTCGTCATCGAGCGGTGCTTCACATTTTCCATGCCGGTTGCGTGGGATGCACGGATCTGGGTCGAGACTCCGCGCGACCTGTGTCTTGAACGGGCTCTCCGCAGGGAGGAGCTCCCGCCGGAGCAAGTGCGAGCCGTATGGGAAGAGGTATGGCAGAAGGACGAGGATTCCTATATTGGGAATGTCCGTCCCCAGGAGTTGGCTGACTGCATTGTGAATGGAGAAACCCGCTTTCTCAGTCAGCTCCTCAATCCGGAAGAGTGAGGCATACCGACCTTTGAAGTGAATTCAGGCCAGTGGTATCGTAGATGTGTTGCATCTTTGGACGAGGTTCAGAGGAGATCACATGGATCGGACAGCTGCAGGTGTTCAGCGTCGTCGGATGGGAAGGACTGGCTTCGAGGTGTTTCCACTCTGTCTTGGGGGAAATGTCTTTGGGAGGGAGGGCCGAACTGATGAGGCTGCTGCCTGGCAGATACTCGACAGGTTCGTTGAGGCAGGTGGAAACTGCATTGATACAGCCGACATTTACGCTGATGGAGCTTCCGAGGAGATCATTGGCCGATGGATGGCAGCCCGACAGAACCGTGCGGATCTTGTCATAGCCACAAAGGTAGGCTTTCAAGGCGGGCTCTCTCCTGAAAACATACGGAGATCCCTTGAGGGATCACTGCACAGGCTTGGTGTGGATACCATAGATCTCTACTACGCACATACGGATGACAAGAGCGTTCCTCTTGTCGATGTCATACGGACATTTGATGCACTCGTTCGTGAGGGGAAAGTCACTGTCCTTGGCGCCTCGAACTATGCTGTGGAGAGGCTTGACCAGGCACTCATGCTTGCACGGAGTGAGGGACTCCATGAGTTTCAGGTCATCCAGCCGCACTACAACCTTGTCCATAGGGCAGAGTATGAGGGCGAGCTTGCCGACTATGCAGTACGGGAAGATATCGCAGTGTTTCCCTACTACGGCCTTGCAAGTGGCTTTCTCACGGGGAAGTATCGGAAGGGAGCCACTGTGGACAGCTCGCGAGCACAGACTGCATGGAAGTATCTCGATGCTCGTGGAGAGCGTGTTCTTGCTGCACTTGATGGCATTGCTGCAGAACGGCATGCTACTCCTGCCCAGGTTGCACTCTCCTGGCTTGCAGCAATGCCAGGAGTCACAGCACCGATAGCGAGTGCACGCACACCAGAGCAGCTTCTGGACCTTCTCCCAATGGCTGACCTTGTGCTCAGTACGGAGGAGATTGCCCTGCTCAATGCAGCATCGTCATAGCAGGTCCCCTGAAGTCACGAAGATGCAACATCACTGCGGAAATCCTTCACAATTTCCATCTGCAGGATCATGATAGGGAAGGGTCACTCGGAAACAGGTTGTCTGGAGGGCGGGCCGTTGCCAGAAGATAAAAGGGACCGGCGCTGGTATCAACTCAGTGTAGTTGTGTCCTTCGTCGCAATTGCGAGCACTGCCCTAACAATTGTTGGGGCCAGAATCGGGTATCCACTGAGCTTCCTTTTCACCATGATGGGTGTTGCAGCCCTTACAGTGCCAAAGTGGGACAAGAAGCAGGAGCGTGGGCAGATCATTGCAGTCAATCTTGTAGCACTCTGCATCGAATCGCTCATCCTCTACTTTGGGCTTACCCTATCTCAGGCCGCATAGGCTCTCAGCCTGCATCTGCATTCCATGGTGGTTCGTCATGTGAGAGAA
>DAIDIX010000156.1:3211-4675 GCA_027451645.1 Candidatus Dormiibacterota bacterium
TGGTGACGGGGCCATCATTGACGAGAGATACCTCCATGTGTGCCCCAAACTGGCCCGTTGCTGTCGGAATGCCACGTGCTGCGAGCGAGTTCGCAAAAGCTTCATAGAGAGGGATGCCCAGTGCTGGAGGCGCTGCCTGAAGGAATGATGGTCTGTGACCCTTGTGGGTATCGGCAAAGAGCGTGAACTGACTGATGACGAGTGCTCCACCGCCGCTGTCGAGGAGAGAGAGATTCATCTTCCCTGCTGCATCGGGAAAGATTCGGAGTGCTGCAATGCGGGAAGCAAGATGCTCTGCACTTTCTGCAGTATCGCCGTGGCCAATCCCTAGCAGGATGAGGAGACCATGTTCCACTGCTCCAACGGTTGTTCCCTCAACGCAAACAGAGGCACGTGTGACTCGCTGAACGACTGCACGCATGGTCGGAATCTCCTTGCTAGGGGGTGTGCTGGGGCGTGGAAATCATCCGAAGAGCAACGTAGGAAAGTGCTGTCCAGGACTGGGGAGTGGCTCCGTGTCCTGCACCCGTGACGGGGTTCCAGTATTCTGCAAAATGGCTGTGAAGTGCTCCCCTGCAGAGAAGCTCTGTCAGATGCACTGCCTCCTCTTCCCGCCCGTGTTCGATCGCAGCACATATGAGGAGGAATGTGAGCTGAGGCCATGCAGGACCACGCCAGTACTGGTCAGGATCAAAATGCTCCTCTCCGAGGTGGGCTCCAGCAGGTCCGAATGGAGTCCCGTAGCATCCGGGGTCAAGCACATCGTGAAATACTGCATCGATGCGGTCATCGTTGCCGCAGATGAGTACAGGCAGGAGACTGTCCAGGGTGCGGATGTGACTTGCAGCTTCACCGTGAGGAGTGCAGTCTGACCATGTATGGAACTCCTCGCTGTACTGGAGATCAATACGTGCAGCAAGTGCATTTGCCTGGGTGAGGAGATGAGCATCATGCAGCGTGAGTGCAGCATGCATGGCATTCCAGGCAACAAGTGCATTGAATCCAATCGAACATACTTCGAAGCTCGGAGACGAGACAGCGAAGTCATTGACAATCTTGAGGTCTTTCACAAAAGCGTGCTTGCGGACATCCCATGTTTCCTTTGCGAAGGGCTGGGGCTCCCAGGCCTCCCAGCGGAGTGAATCATCACAGCCTGTTTCCCAGGGATGGACTGTTGCAAGGAGTCCTGTTGGGGTCATCCTCGTCCGAAAGAGGTATGCGAATGCACTGAGTACTGCACGCTTCACGTCGAGGGCGATTGGATGGTTGTTCCGGATGAGAGTGGCGAGTGCAAAGCCATACAGTGGGGGCTGGGTAATGGTTGAGTGCCCAACGACCCCCCACTCCGTTCGGGCTGCATCGGGATCTCCCCAATACGTCATATGGGGAATGGCTCCCGAGTTGAGCTGGGTACTGAGAAGGGTTTCAAGCTCAAGTACGCTCCGAGGATCCTCAAGGGCCTCC
>DAIDIX010000157.1 GCA_027451645.1 Candidatus Dormiibacterota bacterium
TGCCATTGCAGCAGTATCATCCGCTGTGCGGCGGGGACGGGCTGGTCTCGGCGATCCTCACAGGCCAGTGGGTTCGTTCCTTTTTCTTGGTCCAACAGGAGTTGGCAAGACAGAACTTGCACGAGCGCTTGCAGAATTCCTGTTCGATGATGACCAGGCAATGGTGCGAATAGACATGAGCGAGTATATGGAGCGCCATGCAGTTGCCAGGCTCATCGGCGCGCCTCCTGGATATGTTGGCTACGAGGAAGGCGGTCAGCTCACTGAAGCAGTGAGACGTCGTCCATACTGTGTCATTCTTCTTGATGAAATTGAGAAGGCACATCCTGATGCATTCAATACCCTGCTCCAGGTGCTTGATGATGGCCGCCTCACAGATGGTCAGGGGAGAACGGTTGACTTCACCCATGCAGTTGTCATCATGACAAGCAACATTGGAGCAAACAGGCTCATGGACTTTGGGGAGTCCGAGGAACTTACGGAGGAGGTGCGGAGTGCTGTTATTGACGAGCTCCGGCATGCATTCCGGCCAGAGTTTCTCAACCGGGTTGATGACATCATCATCTTCTCCCGGCTTCTCAGGAAGGATCTCCGTGCAATCGTGGAGATCCAGCTTGCAACACTCCGTTCCCGGCTTGGGCAGCGGAGGATCTCCCTCGAGCTTGGCGATGATGTGCTTGATGCCCTTGCAGAGGAGGGATACGATCCAGTGTATGGTGCACGTCCCCTGAAGAGGGTGCTCCAGCGACGGCTGTACGATCCCATTGCCCTTGCTCTCGTGGAGGGCACAATCCACGATGGTGACATCATAACGGCAACCCTCGAGGAGGGAAGAATTGCTGTTCACCGGAGAAGTCCAGAGCGTGCGAGAACGACTGTGCCTGTCGATCCCAATGACGAGCCATAGCCTCTCAGGAACCCCTGCGGTCGTATGATGTGAGCGTGAGCAGCCAGTACTCCAATCCCCAACACCCACGTGTAGTCGTATCGGGTTCTATCGCCTTTGATACCCTCATGACCTACAGGGGATCCTTTCCCTCTGCACTTGCAGTTGGGAACACATCACTCGCTGCCTCATTTCTCGTTGAACACAATGGACGTGAACCAGGGGGAAATGGTGCGAACATCGCGTATACCCTTGCACTCCTTGGAATGGAGCCACTGCTTGTTGGTGCTGTTGGCATGGATTTTCATGACCGCGAAGTGGAGCTTAACCGTCTTGGAATCATCACGGACGGCCTGGTGTATGCGGAAGAGGTTCCTACTGCACACTGTGTCATTGCAACCGATCTCGACAACAACCAGATCACCCTCTTTTCTCCTGCTGCAATGGAGCTCGCCCAGGATGCCCCACTCAGTGCATTCATACAGGGGCCGGACACCCATGTGGTCATTGCGCCAGATGATGTGACAGCCATGGTGCGTCATGTGGAAGAGGCTGCGAGCAGCAACGCGCGTGTCGTTTTTGCTCCGGGACAGCAGATCACTGCCCTCAAGACAGATGCTCTCGTGCACTGCATGCACAGGAGTCACATAGTTGTCGCGAACGATCATGAGTGGCAGAGAATTGAGGACAGGACTGGAATTGCTGCGGATTCACCGCCATCATCTGCCATGCATGTCCTCACACGTGGTGCTCAGGGGGCAACAGTCACAGTTGGAGCAACAGTGCATGAAATTGCAGCCTGTTCCGACATTGATGTGGTAGACCCCACAGGTGCAGGGGATGCATTCCTGGCTGGCCTTGTCACGGGGCTTTCCCACAAGCTTAATCCTGTAGAGGCTGCACAGCTGGGATCAGTTGCAGCTGCATACGTTCTTGAGAATCATGGCTCCCAGCACCATGCGTTCACGATCTCCTCGTTCGCAGAACGATTCCGCCAGACATTTGGTGTGGAGTGCTCACTATTCACTACCATGGGAGAACAATGACTCATCCGCCTGCATCCGCTTCGAAAGCCACTCCTCTTCGCATTACCCCATTCCTTCTCGTGGTGGCAATGCTCTTTGTCGGGTTTCTCATCACTGCAAATATTCTTGCAGTCAAGATTGCACGGATTGGAATATTTACCGTGCCTGCTGCAATAGTCGTCTTTCCGCTTACATATCTCTTTGATGACGTGCTCACGGAAGTGTGGGGATATGCTGCGTCGAGGATCGTCATCTGGACAGGCTTCCTTGCGAACGCACTTGTTGTTTTTTTCATCGAATGTGCAATTGCCCTTCCAGGGGTGGTTCCCGGCCAGGATGCAGCATTCCGCTCCGTACTTGGTGGTACACCGCGCATTGTCATTGCCTCATTTGTCGCATACCTTGCAGGGGAGTTTCTCAACTCGTACGTTCTTGCACGGCTCAAGGTGGCAACAGAGGGAAGATTTCTCTGGCTCAGGACGATAGGTTCAACAGTAGTTGGACAATCTGTCGACACTGCGCTGTTCATTTCCATTGCATTCACAGGCATTCTTGCACCACATGTTCTTCTTGCAACCATTGCAGGCGTTGCAGTGCTGAAAATCTGCTACGAGGTCATTGCCACGCCGCTCACCTATGCAATTGTCACTGCGCTCAAGCACCATGAGCATAGTGATGTCTATGATCGGGAGACAGTGTTTTCTCCGATACCATTTCGACAGGTATTCTCTGCATTGAAAGGAACTGCAGCATGACCACCCCACACTCCGACAGTCCGATCAAGCCAGGTACACGGGCAATTGCTGAGGCACGGCTTGAGGCGTTTCCGAACAGGACTCCGGATCGGGACTACACAGTTCAGTTCACCATTCCCGAGTTCACATGCGTCTGTCCCATGACAGGCTTTCCCGATTTCGCAACACTCCATATTCGCTACGTTCCTGGAGAGCAGTGTGTCGAGCTCAAATCTTTGAAACTCTACATCAATGGATTCAGGGACAAGGGGATGTTCCATGAAGATGTTGTAACGGGCGTACTCCAAGACCTTGTCGATCTGCTGGGTCCCCGATATTGTGAAGTAGTAGGCGACTTCAACGTGCGTGGAAATATCAAGACCGTCGTTCGAACTGTACATCGTGATGCATCCTGGCAGGGAACTCCGGATCCCTGGTGGGGAGATGCAGCCTCCCGGCAACGGACGGACTAGCGTGGAGATTCATGGCGAAATCAGCGAATAGGGAAACCTCAGGTTCAGCATCCCAGACAAAATACAAGAAGGCGATGAAAATCGTCGCTGAGGCAGAGGATCTGGCACGCACTGGTGCACTGCTTCTTGGCGACGGAGATGCGTATATCTACTTCATGTGGGGACAGCCAGTCCATGCTGTCTTTCGTGAGGAAGACGGGAGCCTGCTTGATGGAGATCGTGCTCTTTCCCAGATCGCAGTTGCACTTGCTGCAGCTGAGAAGATCTCATGGAAGTCGAATGAAGTGATCCAGCAGCACTCCCTCCGCTGCTCGTCGCAGGAGATCATTGACACACTGCGGAGGATGGGAGAAGCGCAGGCAACCCCCAGCCAGGGCACGACCCAAGAGGCTGCCAGTTCTGCACCCTCACTGTCCGATGTGTGGACAGGTGAGGAGCGGAGGAGTGCTGCGAAACTCCGGTATACATTCGAGAACTTTCCCGTCATACCAACTGGTCCTCCACTCTGGGCTGATGTTCCAACGAATGTCATTCATCTGGATGTGCTGCTAGGCTCCATGCCACTCGTGCTTGTCACCTACGATGCTCCAGGTGTGAAAGGGGTTGGCATCGTACTCAACCATGAGCTTTCCGATGCCCTGCTCGTCGAACAGGCATCCATGATGGTTGGGAAGGAGGCATGGGATGCCCTTATGACAAGGGAGGATGGTACAGTCTCAGCCTATGAGATCGAAGAGGATCTCGCTCAGGCAATACCCACACTGTGGCGGTGCCGTGTCATCTACAGGGATCTCGATACCCGGTGGGTGAATGCTGAGGACATGCTTCGCCAGTATGGAGTTGGCTCTGGTGACCGGGGTGTCATTGTCCACGCGAATGGCTCTTCAGGAATTGCCCTTTTCCAGGGAGGTTCCATTGCTGGAGTGTACACATCATCGAACACTATTCCAGCACGAACGCTTGCTCCCCTCCTTCCACTGTTTGCACCGGGATCGGAAGGCACGGTAATGCTCATTGTCCGGGATGATGAAGAAGAAGTTGAATCCGTACGGCATGAGCCTCCTGCTGAAGCACCGTACGACGGGACACCTGCTCCATCTCCAACTGAGGACACTTCTCCAGGAACGGCTGACAGTGTTCCCAGCAGTCCTGCAGCAGCAGGAAGCGAAGCTCAGCCTGTACCGGCTCCACAGGAGGCAGTTCCTGCAGTTGGGGGCACTGCGCCATCCGATCCTGCTCCGACAGAGCAGATGACTGCTCTCCCGGAACAGGCTGCAGATGCAGATGTTCCTGGACCTGTAGCTGAATCAGATGCATCCGCAGAAGGCACCCCAGATTCCGAAGACAGCACTGCAGGGCAGTCCCGTCTGGTGTGGACTCCATTCCAGCCGGGCAGGTCAAATGCTGCGAGTGAGGAATTCCGCCCTCCAAAGGAAGATGACCAGACTGAGGAGCCACTTCCTGCTGCATCGGACGTGCAGGAGCCAGCTCCCGAGCCACCAGTCCAGGAGGAGGGTGCACAGCCAGAATCTCGATGGTCAT
>DAIDIX010000158.1 GCA_027451645.1 Candidatus Dormiibacterota bacterium
TTTCGCAAGTCGTACAGACTGACGTCGCAGCGACACCTCAGAGCCCAGATAGTACTTCCTTGCGGACATTATGCCCACCCATAAGCCCACAGTGACAGCGGAAACGGGAAGAACTGCAGCCATGACAGCCCCGACTACTGCGTAGGCGACAATGCCTGACCGGCGCGCAAAGGATCTCTTCGGACTCCCCAGCGTGCCGTTCGGCAGCTGTAGGGTTTGTGATTGCACTGTCATCAAGTTTCTCCCAGTGACACGAATCTTTCGTCATGAAAGCTCATCTGTAGCATCATGGTAGATCCCTCCATCGGACATGCTGGGGACAATGGTGCTGAAGCTGTCACGGCTATGCGGAACATTTTCGTAGATTGATCGGATCACGTGCCAATTGCATGAAACAGACAGTGACAATAGGGATCTCACCATTGACAGCAACAGTATTGAAGCTTCGATTGGCTCTACCCTCTTTATTTCGAAACGAAGAACACATCCCGCCTCAGCGCAGATGGAGCAAGTAGCTTCCTTCCTAACCACACGTCTCTTGAAGTGTTACCTGCTAAGCCAAAAGCTCAAAAGGATCGCCAAGCACCAGCAGACTCTCCTGCCTGACAGACACAGCACTGAAAGTGGGAGACCCGTGCCAGGAAATATCACTGCTCAACTGAAGATGCTGGAAATTTGCCAGCAAAATCAGAAGCAGTTGGCAGAATCCTGTCTAAAAAGTCTGCTAACCAAACATGCGCATTGCTGTGTGCTTTCCAGACACTGCTGCTTGTAGTCACAGATATCGACTACAGCGAGGGTCCCTTGTCTGAACGCATTCCCTGCTTTGCTGGCTTTACCTTTGATACCTCATTTTCATTGAGAGGATCAATGATTTCGCAATGTTTCTCATCCCTGAAATACACGGCAGTCAATCCCGCCTCAGCTGCAGCAACACAATTCTCACGACGGTCATCGATGAACCAGCCCCCGTTCGCACCAAGGCTTTTCATCACTGATGCAAAGAAGTCTTGACTGGGCTTGCGATGTCCAATGTTCTGGGAATAGTAAACATGATCCACAAGCGCGAACATCTGAGGGTATTTCCGTATCCAGTGGGACATCCAGCTCTCATAGTGATTTGATGCAATTGCAGTGGTGTAGCCATGCTGCTTGACTGTTCGAAGCAGCTCCAGTGCAGCTGGAACTTGATACACATCATCCATGATCATTGAGCGGATTTCCGCAGCGCCCATGCGCCGTGATCTTGCTGCAAGCCTTTCCCAGGCATATGCTTCTGGCATCGCACCGGTTTCTGTTGCCTGCATTACTTCGTGCCACACTGCTTTCGCTGTTCGCCTGTTTGGACCACCCAGTGCAAACAGGCGGTTGAAGATGCCACTCTCGTCTGCAGCACACATTGTACCGCCACGTAGCAGCACTCCACCCATGTCGAATATCACGGGCATGCCTTTTGGACTTTTCCCAATTGCACTTGCCACTTCTGTAGCGCTAACTGTACTCATACAGTTAAGGTACAGGATGTATTGGGACAAGAACCGGACAAAGGTTCGCGCGAGTTCACCAAGAGTACATCTGCATCTCCGACCTCCTCCTGCCAAGTGAGTTCCGACACACTATCCGGGGTTCTAGAACATCAAAGCGTCAGAATGCAGCCCCTGCACTGCATGGATTCTGGAAGAGTCCAGCATCCATGACTTCACGTACCACAACGCGGCATCTCCCAATGACACCAGGATCAGGAGAACCACAGTATATGCATGTTTCCGCAGGGCGTGGCTCATGAGGAGCGCCACACACTTTACAGACTGAATCTTCCACCATACGGATTTGAGAACGAGAGCTCCGATGGAGCATTTCCAGAATGAGCCTGTGGGCCGCCAGTCACGGTTCGACTTGCTGGCGAAAGCGGTATATCCAATTGGACACGTTGTGCGTTCTGCGAGTGCTTCTGCCATGATTTCCTCCTCCGGCACAGACTGTTGTGCCATGCATCATTGCGCATTCTCGAATCTGGGGAATTCTTCAATGTATCCAGATCTCCTTCCCCGGGTACCCGTGCAGAACATGGGCACGGAAAAGAGAAGGCGCTGTCAGCCATATCCATTTCTGGAAGATGGGAATGCCGTGACCGATGAACCTTTGTGCATCCGGCATCACTTCTCGTGCAGAAAGCTCCGAGCATGGACTGCAGAATGCATCTGCAGCTAGAGATTTCTCCCGAATGTCACCTCAACCGAGGAGCTGTCAGCCCGGCCAGACACCTCACGTCCTGCACTTGCGCGAAGAAAGTCTGCATGCATGCTCACCTGAGACTTCCTGAGCATTACTGCTGCCCTCCGGGTGAATGACCTGCGTGCCACCATTCCCTGTCCCGGCGTGACATCGACAGATGTCCCAGATGTGAAACGCACAGTTCCCTGGGTTGCATGCTGAAGACGTGCAGCAGACCTGGCAAGCTTTCTGGTGTGTCGACGAAGAGCGAATTCCGACCCGCGATAGTAGTTGTAGGTGGAAAGCATGCCTACCCACATGACTGTGGAGGCGACTGGCCAGGCAAAGAGAAATGTGAGTGCTGCGCCTGCAATGCCAAGCCCAATGATGCCAGTACGACGAACAATGGATCGTGTGGGGCTTCCTATATGGCCAGTTGGCATGGTGAATGTCTGCTGCGTCATATCCCCTCTCCCACTTCTCGACATGAACTGGGAGGTATGCTCCCCCTCCCATCCATCATACGCACCATCCCTTCCCTCTTCCGGGATGAGGCTCACAGTGATCTTGAAATCCGGGCTCGCAGGCCCAGCTTCGGAGTCGTGACAAGGGTCCGCGTTCTCCTGGCAATTTCCTGCACTGTCATTTCCGGATGAAGTTCCACTCCACTGCGAGCAAGTTCCGCTACCAGCTTCTCTGGGAGACTCAGCGTATCCCGGCCCGACCAGACCATCGGATGGTATGGCTTTTTCCTGCCCTCTTGCGAAATCTCGTAGATTCCAACATCAAACGGACAGAGAAGCTTGCTGAGGATATGGGCAGATCCATACTCTGCAATTGCAGCAGTCAAGTATGCGGCTGTGGCTGCATCGGGCACGCTCACATATCGGTCAGCATTCTTTCGAGGAAGCGACTCGAGGATGAACAGGCCATACTTCGAGCCCGGAACCCTGTCAACCTGATCTGCAAAGAGTGCTTCAAGCATTTTTGGATCAGCCTTGCAGCGGACTACTGCTTCCTCAACAATGGAGCGTGCAGTACTGTTTGCTTGCCCCTCACCTCCCACATTTCGCCGATCCCAGAATGCCTGGAGCACATCATTCCCGTGCAGGCGGCTCCGTTCAACCTCCGTCCACAGATACTCAATCGCTCCACCATACGTCGATGCAAGCATCTGCTGCCCTTCAAGGTACCTGGAACCTTTGGGGGCAGCAGGACCAACATGGGCAATCTGCTCATAGGGCTTCAGAAACCGTGGATACGCTTGCATGCACTTTCTCCTGCTATGTGACTGATTCCACACTATCTGAAGTCCACGGACATCAGAGAGACAACATGTCCTGCATGCACTGCACTTTTACCGGAAGAGTCCCGCTTCCATGACTTCACGTCCCACAACGCGCCATCTGCCTATGACGCCTGGAGCAGGCGAGCCGCAGTACTTGCATGTCCCCTCAGGACTTGGCTCAAGAGGAGCACCACACACCTCACAGACTGAATCCCCTGGAGTAACTTCATGCTGGGGCACCTTGCGGACAAAGGTCCACTGCTCTTCCCAGCGGCTCCACCACAGGATCCAGTGCGTGGCATAGCCGCTCAGCAGTGCATGGATCTGCTCCACTCCGTTCTCCGAGGTGGCGCTGAGGATGCGGATCTGGTGAGTTATCGCCTTTCTGGGAAGCTTCCCTCTTGCTCCCACAAGCTCCGAGGAAGCTATCCAGCGGAGGTCCGTGTCAGGATGGTGTGTTGTGAGTAGCTCAAAAGCGTTCTGTACCTTGGAACAGAAATCGAGAGCAGTGAAGCTGCTGTCGTGGGAAAAGAGATCGTCGAGCTGCTTGACAGGAGTCTGCTCGTCCTGCTTCCAGAGACGGGGAACTGCAGGCTGCCGCATGCCAAAGAGCTTGCGTTTCAATGCCCAAAGGATGAGAACGGGAACGGCAACTGCACTCAGGCAGCCAAGACACCCTGCTGGCCCGGAGAAGCTTCCATTGATGTTGACATTCGTCACTGCCTGGTGTGCAAGCATACTGTGATCCTACTGCAGAACAGTGCCAATGCAGAAATAATGCGCACACTTTCTCGGGACCGTTCCATCACGCGTACCATAAGCCCATGAAACGCCTCCTGCTTCTCTCCAACTCCACAGCTCCTGATAGGGAATTCCTTGCACATGCAATGGAAGCTGTCCTTCAGCACCTTGAAGGAATCCGGACTCTCCTCTTCATTCCCTTTGCGGGCCACGATCACAGAACGTATGCTGCCCGCGTTGCGGATACATTTGAGCATGTGGGCATCCACGTCCACTGCTGTCCTGCGGATGCCACTGCACCACAGGCAATTCTCGCAGCCGATGCATGCTTTGTTGGAGGTGGCAATACCTTCCGCCTCCTCAATACGCTCATGCG
>DAIDIX010000159.1 GCA_027451645.1 Candidatus Dormiibacterota bacterium
CCTTCCTCTTCCTCTGCCTCTCCTTCCAGTGTACGGGTGAACTGCATTGCAGCGTCCTGATGGGGCGTCCCCTGCTCCATTTCGTACCATCGAGGAGAATCCCATCAGATGCTGGAGGATGTTCCATGCCCGAGAATCGACCAGAAAACCCCTATCTCTATCTCCCTGCACTCCCTGCACTTGCTGTCACGAGTCCTGATATCACTGATGGTGGACAGCTTCCCATGGCACAGGTGTCCGGCATCATGGGGGCCGGCGGGCAGGACTGCTCACCGGAGCTCCACTGGAGTGGTGCTCCAGCAGGGACGAAGAGCTTTGCAGTCACCTGCTACGATCCGGATGCTCCGACTGCAAGCGGCTTCTGGCACTGGGCTGTCTGCGACATCCCTGCAGATGTCGACCATCTCCCACGGGATGCGGGAAACGATCTCCATGACGGCATTCCCGAGGGAGCAGTCATACTTGCTGGCGATGCGGGAGCAAACCGGTATATCGGGGCTGCTCCTCCCAGTGGCCATGGGCCACACCGGTACTACTTTGTCGTCCAAGCAGTGGATGTTCCCCGTCTTGAGCTCGATTCCACTGCACGTCCAGCCATCCTTGGCTTCATGCTCTTCACGCATGCCATTGCGCGAGGCATGATTGTTGCGACATACGAGCAGAAGTAGGCAATCACGGGCGTCGTGCATTCGTGCTGCGCGAGTGTGAGATGTTCCCGGATCCACGGGTGGAGCACAATTGAAGACTGCCTGGAATCCTCAACAGGGGCCACGGAGATGATGGTGCATCGCCGTATCGGTGATTCCTGGATGCTCTCCGAGCGCATTTGGCATGAGACACGCACTGGCACTTGCACTCCATCTCATGAGACGCGAATATGGATGGAGTATGGACCCAGTGTGCTGATTGATCGGAGGGTTGCCCATGATTCTGCGGCTGTGGCGTGCAGCAGTGTGTGGGCTGATTCTTGCTGGATGTGGCGCACTCCCGCATGGGGGAGTGCCAGCGTGCGGCATTACGGACACGTCCCGGGGAACTGCCTTCTGTGAGACTGCTGCAGAAGTGGCACTCCATGAAACTCCAGTTCATATAGCATCGATACCGGATGCAATGTTCATTCTCAATGACCAGAGCTTCACGCTTGCGCCAGGCGATGCAAAGCGGCCAGTATATCCCGAGGCAAGTGCACGAAGCAGGATTCAGATGCTGGTACAGACATACCCCTCACTTCCTCCAGGATCCTCGGTTGGCACGGGAACTCTTGCAGAACTCCATTCGAAGGATGGCATTCCCGCAGCTGGACAACTCGTGTGGGTGTTTCCCATCCATGTTCCCACTCTTCCCAAGCCACCTTCATCGAATGCAGGCACTGCTGGGGGAACTGCCCAGTATGTCTGGGCGATTGTCGATGGTGAGACGGGATCGCTCGTCGGTATCTACACTGCCTGATACCACGGTTGGATTGTACCCGGGAGGGTATATATCATATAGAGCGCGCCTGCGCCCTCCGACAGACATGGAGGAAATGTCATGAACAACATGAGCGGGATGGACCGGAGTTTCCGGGTCATCATTGGAATCGCGTTTGTACTGCTGTCGTGGGCAGTGGGATTTGGGTCAGCACTGGGAATTGTGCTTCTTGTCGTTGCTGCCATCCTGCTCCTTACAGGGGCAGTGGGCATGTGTCCGCTGTACCGCCTGCTTGGCATCTCGACAAACCATACGGTGTCCCACATGCACAGGTAGCTGATGGCGCTCCATATCGATGGAAGGAACGACATGTGCGTGCAACCCTCAAGGGCTGCATGCACATGTCCATGCATGGAGTTCTCCACACGAGAAGATGTGAGCTCAGGGAATCGTTGCTGGGAGAGACTCGAGTGTTGCACCCTTGGGAAGTGCGAAATCGGAAGCTGCAACCGTTGATGAGTAGCTGGTGAGAGTCAGCGTTGTCGATCCGTTCGATGCGTACGCAAGGACTCCAGAATCCGTGGCACAGTACTTTGATGTGAGTCCTGCCTGGACATAGGAAAGGCATGTGGAGGGCTGCGACGCGTATGTCGCACTCGATGTGGTGATGGTGACACCTGCAGTCTTGGCAGCAAGTTCCGTTTTCAGTGTGGTGAGCTTGGGAATGACTGTGCTCGGACTGAACGCCTGTTCCACGGATGCGAGAGGGTTTGTTCCTGTATCAACAGTGCATATCTCTCCCACACTGCTTCCTGTGCAGAGGTATATCGTGCTCCCTGTTTCGATGACACTCACTGAGCTGAGAGTGAGACGGTATTTTGGCGGGGACTGCTCATAGGTGAAGGAACCTGCGGCTGCAGCAGATCCAGAAAGCGCATACGTGACACTGTACGGAGCATTCTGGGAGTTCTTGAGATTGGCAATCATCTGCTGAATGACACCTGTCGGCCCTGAGGGAGTCGGTGATGAGGAGGGTGCACCTCCAGTGCTTCCGCAGGCTGCGAGAAGGCCAGCTGCGCACACTGCTGCAGCCCCACTCAGGAGGAGGCGGATACGGGAGGGTGTCATGGAGAGCTCCTTTGCATGTTTCCGATGTGGAGTGGAGCATACCATGGAATCCGCCGGGAAAACATGAAAAAACCCTCTGGGAAGACTGGCCCCAGAGGGTTGGTGCGGAGAGGATCATCTGTAGTCTGCGAGGAGGAGGGTGAGAAGTCGTGGTTCTGTGGGAAGTCCTGCACGTTCGACTGCTGCAAGGACAATTCCAGCTAGCATGAACGGCACGAGGGCAATCGAGAAGAGTGCTTCTGGTGTGGTGCTCCAGCCATGCGCAAGGAATGCTGCTGTGGAGAGGACAGCTGTTGCTGCAAGTCCAGTGATGGTGACGAGTAGGCCCTTCCGGGTGATGAAGGGGGGAGTCCTCCGGACAAGGACTGACATCCCGTAGACGAGTGCTCCTGCAAGGAGAAGCTCCAGTGCTGCAACAGTCCCGTTGACGATGGAAATCGCTGTCGAGGATACTCCGGCATGGAGGACTGAAGCTATTCCCGATGCAATGGGGTGGAAGGAATGCGAATCCACGATATGGCTGTACGCACTCATGACCAGCCGAATCGCAATGATTCCCTGGAGTGCTGCAATGAGGATCGCCTCGCGGGGGGAGATGGATAGCTTCATGGTGCTTCTCCTACTTGTGCTGACTGGACCCGTTTCTCCTGACAGCATCAGTTTCCCTGAATCAGGAGGTTCACCATAGGTCGGGGTGGCCCGAAGTCATGGGACCAATGTCCCTGTGAGGAGGGACCCTCCGGAGGGAAATACGTGGATCCCTATATACTCTTGCGATGACAGACATTGAGTCCACCCGTGTGGAGAAGCGGGTCCGTGCAGTCCAGCTTCGCATGCTGCCGTGGATTCCAGGACTGATCGTTGGCGTGATGTTCCTCGGCTATCTCCTCTTCATCCATGCCTATGCAGTCAATGTCCCGATCCATGACGAGTGGAACATGCTCAGCTTTGTCGAGAGGTACTACCACGGGACCTTTGACTGGGGTCTCCTCTGGGGCCAGTATCTCGAGAACCGCATGGTCGTGGCACAGCTCCTTCTCCTTCTTCTCGCGAAGGGAACAGCACTCAATCTTGTGCTCGAGATGTATGGGAGTGCAGCACTCCTTGCGGGAGAGGTGGCTGCTGTCCTCCTCCTCCTCCGCACGGGGGGGAGGAAGGCTTCGTGGTGGGGAGTCGCTACTGCAGCACTTCTCTTCACCCCAGCCCAGTACGAGGGGACACTCTGGGCTCTCATGATCACGAACTTCATGACTGTTGCATGTGCCTTCTGGGCAGTCGCTCTCATGAGGAAGCCTGGATCCCTGCGGCTTGCTGGCGCAGCAGCGCTCGGTGTTCTTGCAGTATTCTCGACAGTCGAGGGATTCTGTGTGTGGCCAGCAGTACTCGTCATGCTCTTCCGCAGGGGAATTTCATGGCGCTACAGAAGTGCCTGGATTGCATCTGGACTAGTCCTCGGAGGCATCTATGCAGTGGGATACCAGTTCGGTGGAGGCCAGGTCGGAACAGAGCCGTTTGCTGCAGTGTTCCAGCATCCCTTCACAAGTGCAGCATTCTTCGCAGCCCTGTACGGTGTCCCAGCATCGCTTGGTGCAGTGACAGCAGGCCATGCACTTCCTGCATGCATCGGAGGCGTGATGGTCGTGCTCGGTCTTGGATGCATTGCGTACTGGGTGAGAAGAGGGAGGGAAGATTCCCTCATGACTGCAGGAGTGTCATGCATCGTCTTCGCACTGGTGTACGGATGCATGGTATCCCTGGGACGTGCACCATATGGAGTTGGACTTGCCTTCGTATCACGGTATGTGACCTATACAGTCGTTCTCTATGCCGGCATTCTTCTTGTACTTGCTTCGTCATGGAACCAGATTCGGAATGCATTTCCCCATGGTGCACATCGTGTTGCTTCTGCCATCTGCTTGCTCATTGCACTGCAGGGGATCCTCTCGCTGCGGGTAGGCATCCGGGGTGGTGAGGCGACAGCAGCTGCAGAC
>DAIDIX010000160.1 GCA_027451645.1 Candidatus Dormiibacterota bacterium
TCAGCCTACGGGCAACACGAGATGCAGAGCAGAAGGAACTCGCACTCCCATAAGCAGGAAGTGCTGCTGCAGTTCAGCTCCCTTCCTCATCCGACTCCGACATGTTCTCGGAAGAAATCCGGCTGAGTCTCTCGACGACATCCTTGGGAAGCATGTCGGAAATGCGGTTGTCCTGCTCGCCAGTACCGTAATCATTCCTCGATCGGGATGTGCCAGATGGCATATCGGTAGCGAAAAACTCGGCAACTGTGATGGGAAAGGCGCCATTGCCCCGAACCATCTGGCGGATCATCCTGTCATTGGTGACAACAGTCACCTGCTGGGCTGCATCCTGCCGAACATCATGAACGAGCCGCTCAATCACTGCATCAGCAGATGTCCTGGCAAACTGCACTTCCACACTGCCTTCACCTGTGCCATGCCCTGGGGACCGTACGCCCTTCTGCCCATCAAATACAACGACTATCCGTTCCCACTTCACTGACTCCTCTCGCTCGCAGTGCCTCACAAGTTCCTCACGTGCTTCCTGAAGCGAGTAGCTCTTCACAAGCTGCGAGAGGTGCGCATCAGCAAAGATGACATTGTAGCCATCCACCACGAGAAGATTTCCCACAGCAGCTATCTCCATCCCCGTTGCCGAGCAGCTTCATACATCACCATGGCACCTGCAGCTGCGACATTGAGTGACGATACAGATCCCATCATCGGTATCCGAAGTATTGCATCGCAGTGGGAACGGGTGAGGTGACGCATGCCACTGCCCTCCGAGCCAAGGACAATGACAGTGGGAGTCGTGAAATCCCACGAATCAACAGTTGCATCTTCCGTGTGGGCTAGCCCCACACACCAGTATCCAGCTTCCTTGCAGAGCCGGAGTGCCTGTGCAATGTTCGGAACCGTGATGCAGGGAACATACTCCGATGCTCCTGCAGAAACCTTCGCTACTGTGGATGTCACTCCCACAGCACGCTGTCCCGGTATGATGCACCCTGCAACACCCATTGCATCACACGTTCGGAGAAGTGCACCCAGGTTGTGGGGATCCTGCACTTCATCGAGCATGAGAACAAGGCCAGGAGGTTCCACTCCCTCAAGAAACTGCTGCAGTGTTGGCTGGCTCCTGTGATGGAAATATCCGACGATTCCCTGATGATGCTCGGAGTGTGCAATGTCATTGAGCCGCTGACGCTGTGCTGTCTCAACAGGAATGTCGGAAGAGGCTGCAAGCTGCACAATCCCTGCAATGTCAGGATCCGAGGATGAGCCCGCTGCAATGAGAATGCGTCGTGCCTGCCTTCCACTCCGGAGTGCCTCACGCACTGCATGCCTGCCGTAGAGAATGTCCACTGGAAGCTCCGTTCTGCCTAGGCCCGGCGCCAGCGCTGTCCCTGCGGAGTATCCTCCACAAGAATTCCCACTGCTTCCAGCTGTGTGCGAAGAGAATCCGATTCGCTCCACTGTCGGGACGCACGTGCAGCAGCACGTTCATCAAGAAGTTTCTGCTCGTCTGCAGTGAGTCCAGCACCCTGTTCCCGTTCCACAAGAGGAAGCACTCCAAGGATGTCGTCGACATCTCCGACCCACTGCAGGAGTGCAGCCTGCTCCTCAGGAGCGAATGGAGCAGCATCTGCATACTTGTTGAGTTCCCGGACTTCCCGGAACACGATGCCCATTGCTTCCGGAAGATTGAGATCGTCATCCATGGTCTTTGCGAATGCCTTCCATGAAGCACTGCACCGGTCAATGACATCACGTGGCGTTCCTGTCGCGTCCATGGTTCTGCAGCGGGCAGCAAACGTCGACCACCGTTCGACTGCCTCTCTCGCATTTGCAAGTGCATCCTGCGAGTAGCTGAGTGTCTTGCGATAATGTGCAGTTGCTGCAAGAAGATACCGTATTGCAGATGGCTGGACATGGACCTCACTGATGAGATCGTGGACAGTGAAGAAGTTCCCGAGCGACTTTGCCATCTTCTCGCCCTCAATCTGGAGATGCGCACTGTGGCACCAGACAGAAACAAACTGCTTTCCCGACGCCCCTTCCGACTGGGCTATCTCATTCTCATGGTGAGGGAAGATGTTGTCGATGCCGCCGCAATGGAGATCAAACTGGGGACCGAGAAGGGCGGAACTCATTGCTGAGCACTCAATGTGCCATCCCGGCCTTCCTCTCCCAAGTTCAGTATCCCAGCCAATCTCGTCTGGTCCCACTGCCTTCCAGAGTGCGAAGTCTCGTGCATCGTCCTTCGAGTACTCATCAGCATCCACCCTGCCACTTGCACCATCGATAAGTCCCTCACGACGCATGCCACTGAGCTTTCCGTACGAGGGAAACGTGTCAATGCGGTAGTAGATGCTTCCATCCCGGTCGTAGGTGTGTCCCCGTTCACGGAGTGACTTGATGAGTGAAACCATTTCGGAGATGTACTCCGTTGCACGCGGATAGTGATGCGCCCTCCTGATGCCGAGTGCATCAAGATCCTCAAAGAATCCTGCTATCCACGGAGAAGTCTCTTCCTGGAGCGCTGCATGGTGGGCAACAGCATTCCGGATGATCTTGTCATCGACATCCGTGAGATTCATGACATGTGTCACCTTGCCAAAGGTTCTGTCGCACCACCTGCGCAGAACATCCTCGAACACGAATGTGCGGAAGTTGCCAATATGCGCCCTCGCATATACTGTTGGCCCACAGGTGTACATCCGCAGATGATCATCATCGAGCGGCTGGACAGGATCAAGCCTCCGGGTCAGGGTGTTGTACAGCGTGAGCGGCATGGGTCTAGAATATCGGTTCTCGCACAATTGCTGCGGGGGCAGCGGTCTTCCCCTCTGGAATGGACAGCCTGTAAATATCTTTCTGTCACAAAATAGCTGCGGGAGACGAATTTCACAGCCTGTCATGCCAGCATTGATGCATGGTCATTACTACTCTTGACCCTGCGATCCAGTCGTATGCTGAGCATTCCGGCATGCACGTGAACAGGCACCACAGTCTTGTCACAACTATTCAGGAATGCTTTGCACGGGCTCTTGAGGAGGGGGATATCATCTTCCATTTCCAGCCAGTGGTTGATGCCGTGACTGGGGCATGCCTGTCGAGCGAGCTCCTCATGCGCTGGAAAGATGGTGCAGGGAACCTCATTGCACCTGGACTGTACATCACTGCGATTGAGGAAAATCACGACCTCATGAAACGGACAGGTGCCTACACCATTGACCGGGCTCTATCCACTTACGCCTCCTGGCAGCAGCATGATGCAGCTCCATCACAGATTTCCATCAACTCGTCTCCAGTCGAGGTAGCGGATCCGTCATATGCAGACAGAGTGCTTGATGCTCTCGACCGGTATGGAGTCAATCCCACACACCTCCAGGTTGAGCTCACGGAAGGGCGTCGACTACTCAATGTTGCCCAATCCCAGGCATCCCTCATGAAACTCGCAGTTGCAGGAATCAACATTGCGCTTGATGATTTTGGAGAAGGCTACTCGAGTTACACTCGGCTCATCAAGCTCCCCTTCCACACCATAAAGCTTGATCGGGCTGCAGGTCAGGAGTATCTCGCCTCCCGCAATGGGATGAAGCTTCTTGCCAGACTCATCCACTATGCTTCCCAGCACAACAAGGACATCATTGTTGAAGGAATCGAGTCAGCTGACCAGGTCGACACCCTCGTCCGGGCAGGAATATCGAAAATTCAGGGCTTCGTATTCTCACGTCCATTACCTGAGCAGGACTTCCTCCAGTACGTTCGGGACCACCCGCATCTCATGCCACCAACTCGCACTGTCGCCTAGGCGATTGTCTCGAGCAGCACCACAGCTGAAGCTGCAATGCCCTCACCTTCCCCGATCCATCCCAGGCCGTCCGTGCTGCTGACTGTGACTGCAATTGCATCTGTCGCCACATTGAGGATTTCGCTGATGTGACGTTCCATGTCTGCCAGATGCTCCGAAAGCCGAGGACGCTGCGCAACGATGACCACCTGTGCAGAGAGGATCTGGCAGTACTGGACAACCATGACATTCACGCGGGCAAGAAGATCCGAGCTCGACACTCCCTTCCACCGCTCCTCCGACGAGGGAAAGAATTTCCCCATGTCCCCGTAATGTGCAGCACCGAGAAGTGCATGGGCGAGTGCATGCAGTGCAGCATCACCATCCGAATGTCCCTCGAGGCCGACTCCTGAAGGGATATGGATTCCCCCGAGGTACAGCGGTGATCCTGGAGCGAATTTATGGGCATCGATCCCATGTCCAATACGTAGGGTCATTCTGCTTCCTCCAGACGCAGGGCGCGAAAGAACTCGAAATCCGATGCATATGTCAGTTTGATATTACGTCGTTCACCCATGACCACATGTACTGGCCATCCCATGCGCTCGACAAGTGCAGCATCATCATCCACTCTCCACCCCTGGGAAAGTGCTTCAGCATGTGCATCCCGCAGAAGACCCAGAGAAAATGCCTGGGGCGTCTGAACTGTCATGAGCTCCT
>DAIDIX010000161.1 GCA_027451645.1 Candidatus Dormiibacterota bacterium
TTCCGTACGTGCAGTGATGACGTCTTTCGGCAGGGAAGGGTATGTCTCGACTATCACATCAAGCGATGCCAGGGCCCCTGTGCAGGCCGTATCTCCCAGGAGGCCTATGCTGCTTCACTTGAGGAGCTCGGCAGCTTTCTCTCCGGAAAGGTGCATCCCATCCTCAGAAGGCTTCGTCACCAGATGGAGGAGGAGTCATTGAAGCTCCACTTCGAGAGGGCTGCAGTACTGCGAGACAGAATGGACCGCATTGTCAGACTGCAGCAGCGCCAACATGTCATCACTGTCCATCGCGGAGAGCATGACTGTATTGGACTTGCACGGTCCCCTGGCGCATGTGTGATAGCAGTCATGAATGTACGGGATGGTGCTGTTGCAGGTGTGGACTGGTTTGACATGACTGACGATGGGGACTGGACAGATGCTGATGTCATCCGCTCCTTTATTGGCCAGCACTATGAGGGGAGTGTCGAGATTCCCAAGCACATCATGATCCCGTATGCAGTGGACGAGCCAGATGAGCTTGAGGGGGCTCTCACAGCGTATGCAGGCCACAGGGTGGAGATCCATGTTCCTCTTCGTGGACAGTTCCGTGAGCTGAGTGGAAAGGTCATGGAAATGGCACATGTGGCAATCTCCCAGCGGGTTCTCTCACCCCAGCAGACGGGATCGGAACGTCTTGCAGCTGCCCTCGTACGGCTCCAGCACGTTCTTCATGTCCCGACTCCACTGCACAGAATTGAGTGCTATGACATCAGCAACACGATGGGAACCAACTCCGTGGGTTCGATGGTCGTTTTCATTGATGGCAAGGCAGTGCACTCCCTCTACCGCATCTTTTCAATCAAGACTGTTGAGGGGCCAAATGACTTTGCTTCCCACCAGGAAGTCATGGAGCGACGCCTTCACCATCTTCCTGAGGAGCGTGATGGTGAGAGTCTGCCCATTGAAGATCCTGAAGGGAGCAATGGTGAGAGGGAAACAGAGACCCTGCAATCGCGTTCGTCACGGAGGTACAGGAGCGATGAGGGAGGTGCTGATGATCCCAGTCTTGCGGAGTGGCCAGATCTCATCATCATTGATGGAGGCAAGGGCCAGCTTTCCGCTGTCATGGATGTGATGCATGCATCTGGGAAGAACATTCCTGTAGTGGGACTTGCAAAGCGGCTGGAAGAGATTTTCCTTCCGGGAACGTCAACTCCAGTACTGCTTCCACGTGACAGCGAGGAGCTCTTTCTCGTGCAGCGTCTCCGTGACGAGGCGCACAGGTTTGCCATTACCCGTCACCGTGCCAAGCGTGCGAAAGCATCAGTGCGTTCAGTGCTTGATGATGTGAGAGGAATTGGTCCAGCACGGAAGAAGCGGCTTTTGACGCAATATGGAACAATCGAACGTATTCGTGCAGCATCTGCAGAGGATCTCGCTGAGGTTCTTCGATGTCCGCTTGCGACTGCACAGGCAATCAAGGAGCAGCTTTAGCAGGAGCATGACCACTGACGGTATGGAACCAGTACAAAAGATAGTCATCACGGGGATGCCAGGAATTGACTACGATTCAGTAGCATCACTCATTTCAGCCTTCGATGGCACAGTCCATATCACCCGGACACTCAACGATGCAGAGCAGGCACTTGCCACATCGGGAACTGGACCGAGCTTCATACTCGCCATTCCGGATCCGGAGCTTGCCCTGGGGGCTCTCCGTGCTCCTGCGCATGACACATTCCATATCCTGTTCCTTGATGCTCGGGATGAACGCCTTGTGTCATGGATAACCAGCCAGCTTGGTATCGACAGTGATTCTGCTGCTTCCTACATCGCAGGCGCACGTGAGCAGCTGCAGCGGCTGAGGAAATATGCAGCATCTGTACTTGATGTCAGTGCTCTCAGTCGTGAAGTGTTTGAGCACCGTTTCAGGTCAATGATCGAACTCACCGGAATACCTGAATCCGAGAGACCGTGCATACGTATCCAGTCATTCGGGTTCAAGTATGGAATGCCTACTGATGCACATATGGTGTTTGATGCACGAGTCCTTCCCAATCCGTTCTGGAATGATCAACTTCGTGGGGGCACAGGAGAGGACGAGAAGGTGTACCACTACGTCATAGACTCCCCGGACACACAGCATTTCATCGAGCATGTGGTTGAGTGGGTGGAATGGACAGTGCCACTCTATGCAAAGCGTCGGCAGCACGAACTCCAGATTGCCATTGGCTGCACAGGCGGGCAGCACCGCTCTGTTTCAGTGGTCATTGCTCTTGCAGCAGCTCTTGGGGAACTTGGCATGCCTGTCACGTTCAGTCACCGTGATCTCGATAAGAAGTCGGATGAGGACCTTCCACCTCCCACCATCATCGACAACGCCTGACTCCTCTGCGATGCTGCTGTTCTCTGCTGCGGTTCTCCGTGGGAACATGGTACTGTCAGGGTGACCTGTACACCACACGGGGAAGCAAGGAGATGCATCATGACGGTACGCCTCGGAATCAATGGGTTTGGACGCATCGGAAGAAATGTATTCCGAGTCCTGCAGGACCGGAGTGAGCCGTATGAGATCGTGGCCATTAATGATGTCACGAATCCAGAGACGCTCGCCCATCTCCTTCGGCACGATACAATCCTTGGCGCGTTTCATCATGATGTTCGTGTTGAGGGAGATTCCATGGTTGTCGATGGAAAGGTAACACGGATCCTGGCAGAGAGGGATCCGGCTGCACTTCCCTGGAAGGATCTCGGTGTGGATTATGTCATTGAGTCCACTGGCCTCTTCACTGATGCTGGCAAGGCACATGCCCACCTTGATGGTGGAGCAAAGAAGGTGCTCATCACTGCTCCTGCAAAGGGTGAGGACGTGACAATTGTGATGGGCGTGAATGATGGGGATTACGATCCTTCTCGCCATCACATAGTGTCCAATGCCTCCTGCACGACAAACTGTCTTGCCCCTGTTGCGAAGGTACTGCAGGAACGGTTCGGCATCGAGTCGGGTCTTATGACTACAGTGCATGCGTATACGAATGACCAGAAGATCCTTGATGCTCCACACAAGGATCTCCGTCGCGCACGTGCTGCAGCCCAGGCCATCATTCCTACGACAACTGGTGCAGCAAAGGCAGTTTCACTCGTCCTTCCCGAGCTCAAGGGGAAGTTCCATGGAATGGCACTCCGTGTTCCTGTTCCAGATGTCAGTCTTGTGGATCTTGTCGTGACCCTTGAGCATGATGCTGATGCTGAGACTATCAATAGGGCCTTCCGTGAGGCTGCGGACTCGTCGCTCAAGGGGATCCTTGGAGTGTCGGATGAGGAACTTGTATCCTCGGACTATCTTCACGAGGTCCGCTCCTCTGTCGTTGATGCCCAGTCAACCATGGTTCTTGGACCCAGGCATGCGAAAGTGCTCGCCTGGTATGACAACGAATGGGGATACTCGAACCGTGTTGTTGACCTGCTCATGTACATGGCTGCTGCCGATGGTGTGGTTGTGCACTCGGAGGCAGAGCATGCAGTCCATCACTGAATGTGCACTTCAGGGTACAACTGTCCTCCTCCGGGTTGATTTCAATGTCCCGATGGAGAATGGTGTCATTCTTGATGACAGGAGAATCGCTTCAGCACTGCCCACACTGACATATCTTCATGAGCACGGGGCAAAAACAATTATTGTGACCCACTTTGGCAGGCCAAAGGGTACTCAGGATCCAGCTCTTTCCACCCGTCCCATTGCAGTACGCACATCAGAACTTCTGCATCTTCCCGTACTGTGGACTGCAGATATCGTGGGTCCTGAAGCCCAGTCCCTTCGGTCTGTTCTTCACGATGGCCAGTTTGCAATGCTTGAGAATGTTCGCTTTGATGCACGTGAAGAGGCAAACGACTCCGCCTTTGCAAAGGAGCTTGCTGCTCTTGCAGATGTGTACTGCAATGATGCCTTCGGCGCAGCCCACAGGGCACATGCATCCACAGCTGGGGTTGCTGCGTATCTTCCGTCATGTGCAGGTTTTCTTCTCGCCCAGGAGATACGTGTTCTTACCTCACTCATGACCACTCCTGAGCACCCATTCATCGCACTTCTAGGAGGAGCAAAGGTCTCGTCGAAGATTGGAGTGCTCGAATCTCTTCTCCACCGTGTCGATGCAATGTGGGTCGGAGGTGCCATGGCGTGCACCTTCCTCAAGGCTCAGGGGTATGGCGTTGGAACTTCCCTCGTTTAGGATGACCAGCTGGAGAAGTGTCAGGAGTTAGTCGACTTTGCTCACTCGCACAATGTGGACCTGAAGGCAGCTGACCCGGTCATGTCCCGCATCGTCGAGGCTGTTGGGCCATATGAGCTGCGCCTGGACCCTGAGGACCCGTTCCGGGCGCTTTCGCGGGCGATCGTTTTTCAGCAGCTGAGCGGCAAGGCGGCGAACACTATCTTCGATCGCTTTCGGGGGCTCTTTGTCGAAGTCACCGAAGTCGCGCCTGTGAGCCGCAGTGACCCTGCCT
>DAIDIX010000162.1 GCA_027451645.1 Candidatus Dormiibacterota bacterium
AAATTCCTCTGCATCGCCCGGGAGTGAGACTGTCGTTTCCCAGAGGTAGGGAGAATCGGGATGTGCAGGTGCAAAGCCTGGAAGCTTACAAAGTGCAGCTGCAAGACGATGCATGGCTGATGCACTTCTCGCTGCCACTCCCCTCAGTCCTCCTGCACCAAGCTCTGCCATGTACACCGTTGCAGCAAGTGCCATGAGCGCATGGTTCGTGCAGACATTCGATGTTGCCCGCTCCCGCCGGATGTGCTGCTCCCGTGCCTGGAGGGTGAGGGTGAAGGCACGGTCGCCATTCGCATCGACTGTTGCGCCAGCAAGCCGGCCAGGAATCTTCCGGATGAGAGATTCCTGGACAACCATGTAGCCGACATGGGGGCCACCAAACGAGGCAGGGATGCCAAACTGCTGTCCATCACCAGTGACGACATCGAAGCCGACTTCCCCTGGAGGAGTCACAAGGAGAAGGGACATCGGATCTGCATCAGCAAGTGCAAGGGCTCCAGCAGCATGTGCGAATTCTGCGAGCCCAGTGTAGTCGAGTACTGTTCCGTAGACAGTTGGCTGGGGAACAATGAGTGCAGCATGTTCTTCAGTGAGCACATGCTCCACTGCACTGCGGGCAAGCTGCCCATCAGAGAGAGGTATGACATCCAGGGCAACATGCCGTGCCCGGAGCATGGTCTTGAGAACCTCCAGATGCTCGGGATGAATGCCCTCAACGATAGCAATCCGATCCCGTTCCGTATGGAGCAGTGCAAGGATTGCTGCCTCGCCAAGTGCTGTTCCACCGTCGTAGAGGGATGCATTTGCGACATCGAGCCCTGTGAGTTCACACATCAGTGTCTGGAACTCATAGATGCTCTGAAGGGTTCCCTGTGAAGCCTCTGCCTGGTATGGAGTGTAGGCACTGTAGAATTCCGGGCGCTGCAGTACAGACCGGACGAGTGCCGGGATGTACCGGTGATACACGCCACCACCGATGAAGGAAATATAAGAGGAAAGTGGTCGGTTTGCTGCAGCAAGGGATGCAAGATGCTGGGCAAGCTCCATCTCGCCCCGTGGTGGAGGAAGATCCACGGAGGGGATGCGGAGTGCATCCGGAATGGGAGCAAAGAGGTCATCAGCCGATGCGAGGCCAAGAGCCCCGAGCATCGCTGTCCGGTCATCTGGGGAGTGGGGAACGAAGCTCATACTGAACTCAGTATGGCGCCTTCCTGTGGGGGTATGCTTGCCCACACGGCTCTCCCCCCGGCACGTCCAGGGCACCCGTTACGGAAGCTCTGCGGGCACGATGAGGATGGGGTACATGCAGTCGAGCTTCCAGCTTCCTGCTGACTCGGCAAGGTCGAAGCCGCAGTAGGGGCAGGTGTGAGATTCAGCAGTGGGAGAAGACGGTGCTCCGCAGTTCGGGCAGGTACGCTGACGGGCTTTTCCTGAAGCGATGTCCGTGATGTGAAGCCGGATGAAGCGGAACAGGAGTGATGGGTTCGTCGTCCCATCCCCAGTCATGATTGCCGTGTCTCCTACCTTCATGGTGAGGATCTCGATGTTGTCATCTGCATATGCAGCGACAATCGACAGGGAGGGATCCTTCTCTGCTTCAAGCTGCGGGGCATCCGGCGACAGGTGGAGATCTCCATGCACCTGGGCCCACCACCGTGCACCACCAACAGAGAGGTGGGGCAGAAGAGATGCATCAGAACCAGTTCGAATACTCTCCCGGACGCAGTGCACTATCTCACCCAGCTGTGGAAGTACCCCCTGGGGAGTAAAAGTGCTGTCAAGCTCGTGTATGGCAAAGATGCCATCCGTGAGCTTTGCTCTGTCGAAACTGAAGTGGTGCACGAGATTCGAGAGCTCGGGAGCAGGGAAGTCCCGTTCTGAAGCAAGGACCCATGGGAAGAAGGTGTTGGCAAGGGGCGCATTGCAGAACTGGCACACTGCAGGTGCAGGATCCGGAATGGGAGCACCACAGTTCGCACATCGGGGTGTATTCCAGAGTGCTGCATCAGGGCTGTCAGAGCGGGTTCGGACAAAGACCCAGCGCTGCGAGATGCGCTGTCTGAGAAAGGTCTCCCACTCATTTACGAGCAGGTCGACAGCAATGATGTCGTGGTGATCGTCCGCAAATGCAGCAGCAATGGTGACATGGGGCAGGGCATGAGCATCGAAGAGGCTCACTGTTCCATCAGAGCTCCAGCGCTGGACGAGTCCATCCCAGGTTGTTCGGAAGGCTGGGGAAATTGCACGGTCGAGAAGTGCCGAGTTTCCCGATCTCAGGAGGGTTTCAATCTGGAGATACAGCGCTTCCACCTGGGCAACGAAGTGCTGGGAGCTGAAATCGGGGTCGTGCTGGATGATTGCAGACACTGCCCGGTCGATTGCCTCAAGGTCGACTGGCTCCTCGAGGAGGCTGCTGATGATGCCAGGAACTGCGCTTCCAGTATCGGGAGGCGGGCCCTTTGTCTCTGCAACGAGGCCATCCCAGAAGGCTGCATCGCTCGTTGTGGACTGATGTTCTGCATCGTCTGCCATGGTATTCCAATGGTACGGGGTTTTCCAGGATCCCGCACACTGTGTGGAGGAAGAGGTACTGTACGGAACGTGATGGAAGCAGCTGTTCGTCCACATAGAATCCTCATTGCAGAAGACGATGGAGTGCTGAGGAGCCTCATCGGGCAGGTTCTCACTGCAGATGGATACTCCATCGAGGCTGCATCTGACGGCCGTGAGGCAAAGGAGTTCCTCGGCCATGGGAACTTCAGCATCCTCCTGCTCGATATTGGTCTTCCCCTCATCGATGGATGGGCAATACTTGCGGACAGTGCCCGAGACACGCGTCCTGCGATCATCGTCATCTCTGCACGTGGAGATGAACGGGACAAGGTCCGGGCCCTCGACCTTGGTGCGGATGACTATCTCACCAAGCCGTTTGGAGCCCAGGAACTCCTTGCCCGAATACGTGCTGTCCTCAGGAGAATCGATGAGGGGGCAGGGACGGGGGTGGTTGAGACAGGTTCCCTCAGGATTGACCTTGCACGACGCAGTGTCCATCGCAGGGGTGTGGAGGTCCGTCTTTCCCCGACAGAGTGGCTCCTCCTTGCAGAGCTGGCTGGCCGTGCAGGGGAAGTAGTTGATCCGCGGACACTGCTCAGGAATGTCTGGGGTTCCCAGTACATTGGGGACCGGAACTATCTCCGGACATTCATCCTTCGGCTCCGGAGAAAACTCGAGGAGGACCCAGTCCATCCTGCATGCATTGAGACCGTTGGCAAGCAGGGATACCGGCTTTCCATCGTCCAGGAGAGGAATTCGTTGACGATGCGTTAACGCATCATTGATCATCATCAGGGTGCAGTGGTGCATCCCGCACCTTGCTGCAATGGGCTTGGCATAACACAGGTGGAAGCAGTGAACAATGATCTGGTGATGCTTGCCTGTCTGCTCGTCATGGTGGCTCTCGGATGGGGACTCATAGCGGGAGTGGACAGGCTGTGAGCGGATATCTGGTTGCACTCGGCATAGGGATCGTCCTGCTTGGCTACCTTGTTGTGGCAATGCTGTATCCGGAGCGGTTCTAGCCATGACACTGGACATCATTGCAGTCATCGTGACGTTTCTTGCTGTCGGCCTTGCAGCATGGCCCCTGGGAAAGTACATCGCACAGGTTGCGGAAGGTGGCAGGACCTGGCTGCATCCTGTGCTTGGTCCAGTCGAACGTTTCATATACCGGCTTTCAGGGATTGATCCCGACTATGAGCAGGATTGGAGGCAGTACACGGTTTCCATGCTGCTCTTCACGGTAGTGAGCATTCTCCTCACCTACCTCGTCCTCCGGTTCCAGCAGTATCTCCCCCTCAATCCCAGGCATTTCCAAGGAGTATCTCCTGCCCTCGCGTTCAACACTGCAGTCAGCTTCGCGACGAATACGAACTGGCAGAACTACGCTGGCGAGACGTCCCTGAGCTATTTCTCCCAGATGGTGGGGCTCGTCTATCACAATTTCATCTCCGCTGCAATTGGCATGGCCTGTGCCCTTGCACTCATCCGGGGCCTTGTCCGCCATTCGGGAACCACCCTTGGCAATTTCTATGTGGACACTGTCCGGATGTTCCTCTACGTCCTCCTTCCTCTTGCAGGTATCCTTGCTGTCCTCTTCATGAGCCAGGGCGTCATCCAGAACCTCGGCGGATACACCGCAGTGCATACGCTCCAGGGTGGCCATCAGGTCATTGCGCAGGGGCCTGTTGCTTCCCAGGAAGCAATCAAGCTCCTTGGAACGAATGGTGGAGGTTTCTTCAATGCGAACTCTGGACATCCCTTCGAGAACCCGAACGGCTTCACCAATGCCCTCCAGATCTTTTCCTTTCTCCTCATACCCTTCTCTCTGGCCGTGACCTTCGGAAGGATGGTGGGGAACATCCGGCAGGGGATTGCTGTTGCAGCTGCAATGGCGATCATTCTCGTCACAGGGACTGCTGTAGTCGC
>DAIDIX010000163.1 GCA_027451645.1 Candidatus Dormiibacterota bacterium
TGACGTGGTCTGCACCAGCAAGCTCAATCATGTTTGCAACGAATTTCGCACTGATGGGCTCACGGGTGAGCTGCTTCTCCTGCCGCTGGTAGCCGAAATACGGTATGACAGTGGTGATCCGTCCAGCAGATGCTCTCCGAAGCGCATCCACTGTAAGGCACAGCTCCATGAGATTGTCATTGGCTGGAGCACTTGTTGGCTGAATGAGGTATACGTCAGTGTTGCGTACTGACTGGGGAAGGTTGACTTTGATCTCGCCATCTGCAAACCGAGCAACCTCGAGTTCACCGAGCTGTGCACCGAGGTTCCGGGCAATGTCCTCAGCAAGTTCCTTGTTGGCAGATCCTGCAAGAACGAGAATGTCTGCTGGCGTTGACCGTACAAAGCTCCTCACTACCGCTCCCCCCATCACACTGTGTGCTCCCCTGCGCAGTCTGTTCCAACATGACTTGCCTGTCCATAAGTCTAGGGAAGCCTCAGGGACATTGCGTGGACAGTGTCCAGAGCAGAAGAAGTATGCACTGATGCGATGGTGTTGGGACTGATGTGCGATACAGTGGTGCAGATGAATGATTTTGAACGGCTCCTTGAAGCAGTCAGCTTTGTTGCCCGTGACCGGGATCCAGAGTCGATCCACAGGAAGACCCTCATCGCTGCACGGCAGCTGACAGGTGCCAGATATGCTGCCTTTTCCATCATGGAGCATGCGCAGGCTGCCACAGACACTTTTCAGCTTGCAGATATCTCCATTGATGGAGAGGATGATCTCCGTGAACTGAGAAGCAGCATTCATCTTCCCGAGGGGACAGGCATTCTTGGGGAGCTTCTCAGATCCAGGCAGGTGCTGCGCATAGCAGATCTCGCGAAGTACCCGCATTTCAGTGGCTTTCCTGCTGGCCATCCGCACATGACATCCTTTCTCGGAACTGTTGTTCATGTGGGAGATCAGACGTTCGGGGAACTGTATCTCGCTGACAAGGACGGGGGAAAGCCGTTTACAAAGCGTGATGAAGATCTCATTGTGGCACTCGCTGGGCTTGCAGCCGTCCGCCTGGAGAATGTGGCGTTCAGTATGCGGCTCAGAGAATTTGCTCTCATCAGTGAGCGTCAGAGAATTGCTCGGGATCTCCACGATTCCGTGATCCAGAGGCTGTTTGCAGTTGGTCTCACACTCCAGTCGTCATTGAGGTCCACGGATGCTACAGCTGTGCACCAGAGTGTCCAGCATGCAGTTGACGATCTGGAGGACACCATTGACGATATCCGGAGTGTCATCTTTGCACTGCAGAGTGGACAGGAGAACACGCACCCCTTGCGGATGTCGATTCTCACCATTGCGTCAGACAATGCGGAACTCCTTGGATTTGAGCCGAGGGTACGGTTCTCTGGCCCTGTGGACTCGATGCTGTCTGACGAGCTCAGTGCGGAAATCCTGCGCGTGGTTCGGGAACTCTTCAGCAATGTTGTGCGGCATGCCAAGGCATCGCATGCTGAGCTCACGGTGTCCGTCAGCAGTGCAGTCACAGTCGAGATGATTGACAATGGCTGTGGCATTGCTGGGCCAAGGAAGGAGGGGCTTGGGCTCCGCAATCTCGAGGATCGTGCCAAATCTCATGGAGGATCAATGGCAATCCTCAGGAGAAAGAGTGGGGGGACAAGGATTGTGTGGAAAGTTCCAAGGGATGCGAGTCACGATGTGCTGTGAGCCTCAGCTTTCAGGACAGAGGAAAGGAATCTGGACAGGCATGCGAGATACGCACGTGCCACGGATTCAGCAACACTCTGCAGAAGTCTCTTGTCATGCGGAGTTGCCAGGAGGAAGGAGCTCACATCATAGAAGGCAGTGAGATTCACTCGGGTGAGATTCTCTCCCATGGAGAAGAATTCCAGATCAAAGTCGAGCTGGGGCAGTCTCGGTTCTCGGACTGTGACAGGGATCACAAATCCGCTTTCCTGTTCGACAATGTCAGAGATGGCAATCTCACCCTCAGATGTCGGCTGGAGTACGGGTACCTCGAGCTTGACGGAGTCGAGCAGGTGAGAGCCAGCTGCTGCTGCATGCTGTACACAGTCCTTGAGGACGGCCTGCGGCTGTCCACGAAGCAGTTCGAGAACTGCTGGTGCAGGAGAGTCAATCTCAATGAAGTCTTTGACAAACATCGTAGCTTCATTATTGAGCTTGACCCTTTTCAGTGCCAGTGCACAGGGTCCAATGGGAAAGTGACAATACTCCCTTGACGATAATGACCTTGGTCCCTCATGCTAGAGGCCAAAGGTCCCACGGCAGTACAGGAAGTGCAGCATCAATGTCCACCCGGATTCGGTTACTCATCTGTGATGATCATGAGCTGGTTAGGCGCGGACTCAGGAGTCTTCTGGAAGCGGACCCTGCTGTCGATGTTGTGGGTGAGGCTGGCAATGCATCCGATTGCCTTCGTGAAGTGGGCAACACGCATCCTGACGTTGTCATCATGGATGTCCGAATGCCCGGGGACTCAGGTATCGAGGCATGCAGAGAGATCAGGGCTCACTTTCCTGCAGTCCGTGTGCTCATGCTCACATCCTTCGCGGATGATGAGGCACTCTTCAGTGCAATCATGGCTGGCGCCTCAGGATATGTGCTCAAGCGTATCAAGGGAGATGATCTTGTTGATGCGCTCCACAAGGTACATCGGGGTGAGTCGCTCCTTGATCCAGCTGTGACAGAGCGGGTCTTGAGCAGACTACGTGGCCAGACTACCTCAGGATTTGACACGCTCACTGCACAGGAGCAGAAAATTATTGATCTCATTTCCGAGGGTCTCTCGAACCGCCAGATAGGGGAGGAGATGCACCTGGCAGAGAAGACAGTGAAGAACTACGTCAGCACCATCCTTGCGAAACTGGGATTCTCCCGCAGGACAGAGATCATCGCATTTGTTGCCCGTCGCAGGGACACGGATGATTCGACCTGGGAAGAGGATGACTGAACTGACTATGCAGTGAGAACCCACTGCATGGGATCGTCAGCAGTAAATCCCTGATCCGCGTTCGTTGCTGAAGGATCGAACAGGGTCGTTATCGTTACTGCCGTGGATTCTCCACCACGCAGCGAAGAGATTCGAAGCGTGGTGGCACCAAGGGATGCCAGGGTTGTCCGGGATGATGGTGGGGGACAGGAGTGTGACATGCGGGGGAGGAGGCACGTTCCATCCGAACCAATGGTGATATCGAGCCTGCTACAGAATCCAGCACTGTCTGAGCCTGCATTCATGCCATCTTCCGGATCAGGGTATGCAGTGCATCCGAGAATGTGCAGCGTGAGTGCAGCTGGAACATCTCCTTCATTGCGGAGGACAACATTTCGGGTATTCAGGTCTCCCGGTTCGTCAGCACCACTGCTTCCCAGAAGATTGATGCTGCATGTCCCTGCAGTCCCAGCACAGCTTTTTCCTGCTGCTGATTCAGCAAGAAGGAGCGAGTGTGAGGCATAGGAGCCTTCAACATTGCGTGTGAGGACAAATGCAAGGGAGATCGTGACAAGGATACTGCATGAAAGCAGGAACAGGGTGCGGGTGCGAACGCTGCTGACAGCAGTCATGCTGTGAGTGTGGGGGACTGTCTTCATGTTCACTGAGTGTTCCTCAACGGCTTCGGAGGGAGGGGGATCCGTATCTCCATCGTCCGTTCATCCGCGGATACACCATAGGGAACGAGGCCAGAGTCCTTTGGGACCTTGGTCACCTGTTTTGGGGACGTGACAGGGGCAGCCGACATACCCCCATGGGAACGCGATACTCTGTTCTGATACAGAGTCGGGGGGAGATATACATGGGTGCACATGATCAGACGCAGGATTCAGTCAGAGCTGCAATAGAGAAGCTTCCCCATCCACGGGTGCTCCTTCTCAGCGGTGGTGGAGCGAACGGTGCAGCCCAGGCTGCTGCAGTTCTTGAACTCATGGAACACGGATATGTTCCGGATGCAATTGTCGGAACATCGATAGGCGCCTGGAATGGAGCGTACCTGGCCACACATCCTGGGGTGCAGGGTGCACGGCAGCTTGTGGAGCTGTGGAAGAATGGTGCATTCACTCCAATGGCAAAGCCTTCCCTTCGTCACATTGCCCAGTATGTGCGGAAGCGGACACCAACACTCATCGGCACCCGTGACATCACTGAAGTAGCGAAACGGACAGGTCTTGCGAATGCACGATGGCAGGACTGCACTCCTGCACTCATTATTGGAGCAGTCAATCTCGGAACAGGTTCGCTTGAGTATTGGCATTCGATGGAAAAGGGAGATTCGGCTGATCTCATCCTGCCGTACATTGCAGCATCATCTGCACTTGCTCCCCTCCAGCCACTTGCGACTGTCGATGGTGTCCAGTATGCGGACGGTGGCTTCAGGGACAACTACGGGATCCAGGAAGCAGTGAGGGTACTTGCACCCCGGGTTGCCCATGCTTCTCTTCTCGTTGTCGATGCTGCCCCTTCCGTAG
>DAIDIX010000164.1 GCA_027451645.1 Candidatus Dormiibacterota bacterium
GGGGAAATTCCTTCGGATTTGCCTCTGCGGCAGTGAGGAGTATCCAGAGAGCTCCAGTCACAAGTCCGTCGAGGACAAGAAGCATCCATGCAAGCCCTGCAACGTCATCAAGAATGGGGAGGTCGTACACGAAGAAGCCGTCATTGAGATGGAAGTACGGGTCGGATGTCGGGAACGGATGGCCATGGAGCCACAGCAGCACATCCTGCCAGATGCTTGATGCAACACTGGCCGTGATCACTGCAACGATGGCAATGACAATCCAGCGCAGCCGCGATGCCCACTTTGCACCATGCACATCAAGACTTGCTGCAGCACGAACCCAGCTCCGCGAGGAGAGGAACAAGAACCCGCCACCAGCGACGGCTCCAGCAAGGAACAGCAAGACTTGAGTCCAGAACGGAGTCCAGAACACGTTCGTGTGGTGCACGCTCGCATAGAACAGGTACGACATGTACAGGCTGGAGAGCGACCTGATGCTGAAGAGGATGATGACTATGGCAGCTATCACGCCCCATAGCCATATGCGGCCTTTTCTGGGCTTTCTCTCCACAACGCGGGGACGCTTCCTGAGCCGTTTGAAGAGATCGTCAATGTCGAGATCGTTGCTTCCCATACTCTGCAGTCTACCGGTCTCCCCTCGTCTTCCGCTTCGGGAGATAGGCAGTTACCGCCGGTACAGGAGCATTCTGATATCAAACGGATCCCGGCGCCGCCGTACTCGCTTGTTCGACTCTGGACGTATCTGCGTCATATACGGTTCCTGCTGGTGCAGCACCTCTTCGATTGCCTCGGAAATGAGCATTCCCTCGTAGATGGTGGGAACACGCTCGCTCACCAGCTCTGCCATGAGCTTCGACACATGCATGAGATTGTTCTCATGAGCCTGCTCCAGAACAGTGAGGCAGTCGTCAAGTCGGCGCAGGCGTGTCCGACGATCATCCTGATCGGAACCGTTGTGGTACATCATCGCATGAATAGAGTAACGCAAACGAAAGGTGTTGGATACCTTCCGGGGCTTCTAGTTGTGCGATTCACCATCTCCGGATACAACAAGCACGTTGAATCCGAAGACATCCAGATCATCAGCAACAACTGTATCGTTCTCCGCACATCCCCCATAGGTCATGCAGAGCTCTCCAAATTCCACACCGCTCCAGAGCTGTTCAGCAGTCAATGTCATTCCCGTTCCTCCATCACACCGGTTGGTACCGACCCCTTCACGCTCAGTGTATCGCTCCAGTAGTCCGCTCTGCCGATCCCTCTACACGTGCACAGTACGAAGAACGAGATCGCGAAGGTAGGGACCAGTCACACTCTGCGGATTGTCGAGAAGCTCCTCAGGAGTGCCAGTGGCAATCACCATGCCACCCTTGTCTCCGCCAGCAGGACCCAGCTCGATGAGATGATCTGCAGTCTTCAGCACATCGAGATTGTGCTCGATGACAATCACCGTGTTTCCTGCATCGACAAGCCTGTGCAGTACAGCAAGGAGCTTGTCCACATCAGCGAAGTGGAGACCTGTTGTCGGCTCGTCAAGGATATATACAGTCCTTCCTGTATCACGCCTGCTGAGCTCAGCACTGAGCTTCACCCGCTGCGCTTCTCCACCGCTCAACTGCGTTGCAGCCTGGCCAAGCGTGATGTATCCGAGGCCAACTTCTGAAATCGTTTTCAGCTTCCGTACAATCTTTGGCTGATGTGCGAACAGTGCCAGTGCCTCATCAATGGTCATGGCAAGAACATCAGCAATGGTATGCCCCTGGAACTGCACCTGGAGTGCCTCATGGTTGTACCGCTTCCCCTGACACACCTCGCAGGGAACGTAGATATCGGGGAGAAAGTGCATCTCGATCTTGATGACGCCATCGCCCTGACATGCCTCGCACCTGCCACCTTTCACATTGAAAGAGAATCTTCCCGGCTTGTAGCCACGTACCTTCGCCTCAGGCAGCTTTGCGAAGAGGTCGCGAATATCCGTGAACACACCAACATATGTTGCAGGATTGCTCCGGGGTGTCCTGCCAATCGGGGACTGGTCCACATTGATGACCTTGTCGATGGCATCCACTCCGTCAATTGTTCCATGTGCTCCAGGCTTTGTGCGGGCCCTGTTGAGTGTCTTCGCAAGAGATGCATAGAGGATGTCATTGACAAGCGTGCTCTTTCCACTCCCACTGACACCTGCAATGCCGACAAAACAGCCAAGGGGAATCTCCACATCGATATGCTTCAGGTTGTGTGCTGATGCATCCCGGATGACAAGTGAGCTCCCGTTGCCAGTGCGGCGGGTTTCCGGCACAGGAATTGTCCTGTCACCCCTCAGATACTGGCCCGTAAGACTCTCTGGATGACACATGACATCATCAATGGTTCCTGCCACTACGATTTCGCCACCATGGCGTCCTGCACCGGGTCCCATGTCAACGATATAGTCCGAGGCCCTCATTGTCTCCTCGTCATGTTCCACAACAATAAGGGTGTTGCCGAGATCACGGAGTGTCTGGAGGGTCTCGATAAGCTTGTGGTTGTCCCGCTGATGGAGTCCGATACTGGGCTCATCGAGAACATACAGGACTCCCATGAGCTTGCTCCCGATCTGCGTTGCAAGGCGTATGCGCTGTGCTTCACCCCCGCTCAGTGTCGTTGCAGAACGATCCAGTGTGAGGTAATCAAGTCCAACAGCATTGAGAAAGCCAAGCCGCTCGTGAAGCTCCTTGCGGATGTTGTGTGCAATGAGCTCCTCCCGCTCATCGAGAACAAGTTCATCAACCCAGCGGAGTGCATCCGCAATGGAGAGCCGTGTCAGGGAGATGATCCCGAGGGAGCCAACTGTCACTGCGCGGAACTCCGGCTTCAGTCGTTCCCCATTGCAGGTTGGACACGGCTTCTGCATCATGAGCTTCGTTATCTCCTCCTTCACCCAGTCAGAATCCGAGGTGCGGTAGCGGTTCTCAAGGTAGGGGATGAGTCCTTCTGCAGCTGAGGCTGCATGCCACCCATGCCGTCGCTTCCTGACCACAGCATCACCCCCATGAAGGAGTGCCTGCTGCTGATCTCTGCTGAGCTTCTCCCAGGGAACATCCCGTGGTATGTCGAGAATCGTGGCCCAGTACTTCACTGTGTCTGCAAGCCAGAACGACATTGGACCGCCTGGCAGCCACTTCGTCAGAACGCCCTCCTCAAGGCTCAATGCTGGATCTGCCACAAGTGACTCAGGATCGATCTCCATGGACAGACCCAATCCTGTACAGTCCGGGCACGCTCCAAAGGGACTGTTGAAGGAGAAATGGCGTGGCTGGGGCTCCTCGACAGTAATGCCGCATACAGGGCATCCGTAGGACAGACTCAGGAGCTGGTCGTCCCCATCGCTATCGGGAGGAATGAGCCGCACGACACCCCGTCCAAGCTGTGAAGCCTGCTCAAGGGAGTCTGCAAAACGTGCCCGCTCTCCAGCATCCACAGCAATGCGGTCAATGATGATGTCAACCGTATGTCGGAGATTCTTGTCGAGCTCGATTGTATCTGCGAGGTCATACAGAGAGCCGTCGATACGTGCGCGTGCGTAGCCAGATACGCGGGCAGACTGCAGCACATCCTTGTGTTCCCCCTTCCGTCCCTGGACCACTGGTGCAGCAATCATGAGCCGTGTTCCCTCGCCCATGCCCAGTACAAGCTCAACAATCTGGTCGATTGACTGCCGTGTGATGACCCGGCCGCAGTTTGGACAGTGAACAATGCCGATCCGTGCATAGAGAAGGCGGAGGTAGTCATAGATCTCAGTCACTGTACCGACCGTCGATCGGGGATTCCTGCTTGTCCCCTTCTGATCGATACTGATGGCTGGACTCAGTCCCTCAATGTGATCAACATCCGGTTTCTCCATGAGACCAAGGAACTGGCGTGCATACGCGCTGAGCGACTCAACATAGCGGCGCTGCCCCTCTGCGTAAATGGTGTCGAAGGCGAGTGTCGATTTTCCACTCCCGCTTACCCCTGTTACCACAATGAGCTGATCACGGGGCAGTGTCAGATCGAAGTTCTTGAGATTGTGTTCACGGGCGCCGCGAACAACGATCACATCGTGTGCCACTTCTCATCCCCGCATATCACTGATGCCACCATGAATTTCCATTGTCACAGATGGAGAAGTCGCGACGAGCACAGTCTCACGAACTGATTGAAGATCGCCTGCTGTTCAGGCTGGGAAGCTGCTGTCCTCTCCGGATGCCACTGCACTCCACCAATCCAGGTGCCACTGCGTCGCTCCACTGCTTCGATTACTCCATCCCCGGAGCGTGCAACAACAGCAAGTCCCTCCCCAAGCACCTTGATTGCCTGATGATGCTGGCATGTGGACTGAAGGACAGGATGCGAGCCTCCACGGAACAGGAGTGCCTCAGGATCACAGGTGATAGTGAACTCCTTCGGCTCATG
>DAIDIX010000165.1 GCA_027451645.1 Candidatus Dormiibacterota bacterium
GTGATGGATGCGCCACAAACATCACGGAGGCGAAGGATTGCTCTCTGGTGCACTGTCCTTGCAGCTGCGTGGTACTGTTCAGTCGTCGCAGTCATACATCTGGCAAACACGCCAGCTGGCAGCATCATCAGTACAGTGTTCCTCAACGGTTCCTCAGCCACCTCTCTCAACGAGCAGGCAATACAGGAAGCGTGGTCAGTCGTCCAGTCGAACTACGTCATCCGGAATGTGCCGGGAAGTGCTGGTACGAACGGAGCTATTGCAGGAATGATCAGTGCGCTTGGGACCAGGTATCCTGACCACTTCGTGACATATTTTCAGCCTGCTGAGTATCACTCGTACAGTTCAGCCCTGTCGGGAACGAAATCGGGAGGAATTGGGATCACACTCGTTGCAGCCTGCAGTACAGGGAACCCCTGCCCGAATGGAAACACACCAACGGAACTCGTCATCACGGCAGTCGTTCCGGGTGGTCCTGCAGCGAAGGCTGGCATCATTCCGGGAAGTGTACTTCGTGCTGTCAATGGCACGCCTGTAACGCATTTTGGTGCCACTCCAGCAGTAGCCCTTTCTGCAATGGGAACTGCCATTGATGGCACGCCTGGCACCCATGTGGAACTTTCTCTTGATGTCCATGGACACGCGCATACGTACTCTGTTGTGCGTTCCGTGTTTTCCGTGCCCTCAGTCTATGGCACTGTTATCGGGAATATCGGGTACTGCGCAATCTCGGAAGTGAACTCGAATACGGCTCAACAGGTAAAGGGAGTGCTGGCACACTTCGCGTCTGCTCATGTACATGGCATAGTCCTTGATCTCCGGAATGACCCTGGCGGGTATGTCGATGTTGCCCAGCAGATAGTCGGACTGTTTGTCCAGAAGTCGGAGGTTGGTAAGCGGTTTGTGACACTCCGGGAACGGCTTTCAAGCTGGAATGCACCCTCCACAGCAGCTGCAACGGACACACGTACAGTCCCTTCCGAATCATCCATTGCTGCTGGCATTCCCGTTGCTGTTCTGGTCAATGGCAACACTGCGAGTGCAGCCGAGATGATCGCGCTCGGCCTTCGGGATCTTGATCATGCAGTGGTAGTGGGAACGAAGTCATATGGCAAGGGAACAGCCCAGGAGGATTTCGTCCTCTCCAATGGTGGTGATGTCCATCTGACTTTTGCACGCTGGTTCGGACCAGATGGAGAGTCGATCAACGGCACGGGAATAGCTCCAGCAGATGTTGTCAAAATGTCCGGCCAGAGCACTGAGTACGATCCTGCGCTCGGCGAGTCGAATGCAGCTGCAGATCCACAGCTTGAGAAGGCTCTGTCCCTCCTCCCGTAGCACCGCAGAACCGTGGAGCCTCACGGTATACTGCGCTCAAGATGAACGAACGCATTTTTGATCTAGTCGTATTAGGTGGTGGATCTGGCGGATATGTCGCTGCGATCCGCGCCGCTCAACTTGGCCTATCCTGTGCAGTTGTTGAGGAGGAAAAGGTCGGAGGAACGTGTCTCCACAGGGGATGCATCCCCACGAAGGCACTGCTCCAGAGCGCGTTCTATCTTGACATGACTGCACTTGCCACCAAGTTTGGTGTCCATGCGAAGTCTGTTGAGTTCGCCTATCCTGAGGCAGCCAAACAGCGGGATGCTGTTGTGGGCCAGCTGCATCGTGGAGTGGAGTATCTCCTGAAGAAGAACCATGTCGAGCGGCTGAATGGCACAGGCAGGCTCACTGATGCGCATCATGTTGCTGTAGCACTCAAAGATGGAAGTGATGAGGTCGTGGAGGGAAAGCATATCCTCATTGCGACAGGTTCTGGCCCAAAGGTTCCTCCTGGCATTGCAGTGCAGGCACCGCAGGTGGTTACGAGTGATGAGCTGCTCTTCCGGGAGTCCCTTCCGAAATCGCTCATCGTACTTGGTGCTGGTGCAGTTGGTGTGGAGTTTGCATCGATGTACCGGAGCTTTGGCATTGAGGTCACTCTCATCGAGATGGCTCCCCGCCTCGTTCCACTTGAGGATGAGGCCATTGGCAAGGAACTCCTCAAGGCATTCACTGCCCGGGGAATCTCATGCCATGTGGGCGCTGCAATGGACCTCACGGCAACGAAGATTGGGAAGGATGGTGTCACAGTTCAGGTGACACATGAGGGCAAGGCGGCTTCAATCACTGCTGAGGTGCTGCTCCTTGCCATAGGCAGGACTCCACGCTCTTCAGGAATTGGATGTGAAGCAGCGGGAGTTGCCCTCGACAGGGGATTCATTCAGGTGAATGACATGCAGCAGACATCTGTGCCGCACATCTATGCCGTAGGGGATGTTGCTGGTGGATTCCTTCTTGCACACAAGGCTATGCATCAGGGAATTGTTGCTGCTGAGCACATGGCTGGCCATGCGACATTTCCCCTTGAGCCACGACATGTCACACGCACAACGTACTGCTCTCCACAGATTGCATCGGTAGGACTCTCCGAGGAAGAGGCGAAAGCAGCTGGATATGACGTGGCAACAGGCACCATGCCCTTCACAGCGAATGGGCGGGCACTTGCCTGGGGCAATGCTGAAGGATTCTGCAAGGTCGTTGCGGACAGGAAGACGGATTCAGTGCTTGGAGTGCATCTCATAGGTCATGAGGTGACAGAACTCATCTATGGGCCCGGTCTTGCCACTCTTGTTGATGGCACTCCATATGAGCTTGCACATGCAGTAGCTCCCCATCCAACACTGACAGAAGTTATTGGTGAGGCAGCTCTTGCCGTGAGTGGCGAGGCAATCCACATATAATGTTCAAGAACACAGGGCGGCACATGCGTGCACGACAAGGTGAGGAGGCCACGACAGTGAGCGATACAAAGACTGAGGTGCATCGGAAGGGCACGCAGGGGTCCGTGGCCCCCGAGGTGCTGCGACAGATCTATGTCAATGCAGTCCGGTCACGTGTACTCGATGAACGCATCTGGGTTCTCAATCGCCAGGGCCGTGCTCCATTCTGGATCTCGGGCATGGGACATGAGGTGTTCCAGTCCGCAGTCGGGGCAGCAGTGGAGCCGGAAAAGGACTGGCTTGTTCCGTACTACCGGGATCTGGCCATGACGCTATCCTTCGGCATGTCCCCGAAGGACCATTTTCTCTCTGCCCTTGCAAAGGCCGATGATCCGAACAGTGGTGGACGGCAGATGCCAGCACATTTTGGAAGCCGTGCACACAATATCGTGAGCACTGGATCTCCCGTTGCAACACAGATGCTCCATGCAACTGGTGTGGCTCTCGGAATGAAGCTCCGCCACACAGATGCACTCTCCGTAACATCGCTTGGAGAGGGGAGTACAAGTGGGGGAGACTTTCATGAGGCACTCAACTTTGCTGCCATCCACAAGCTTCCCGTTCTGTTTCTCGTGGAGAACAATGGCTATGCCATTTCTGTTCCCCTCGACAAGCAGATGCCTACTCCCCATGTTTCCGACAGGGCCCGTGCATACGGCATACCTGGTGTGAGTGTGGATGGAGGGGATGCAGTCGCATGCTACGAGGCAGCACGGACAGCTGCTGAACGTGCGAGAAAGGGTGAGGGACCAACTCTCATCGAGGGAATGGTGGCACGCCTCACCTCCCACAGCTCGGATGATGATGAGCGGCGGTACAGGCCAGCTGAAGAGATTGAGTCAGTACACCAGTCCGACTGCCTTGTGCGGCTCGAGAGATATCTGCTCCTTCAGGGAGTGCTCGCTGAGAAGGATCTCACTGCCATCCGTGATGCAGCAGTGAAGGAAATCGATGTGGACATGGAGGCTGCAGAGCAGGCTGCTCTACCAGAACCGGAGACAGCCCTCCGGTATGTCTACGCGGAGGAGGCATGACTATGGCAGTGAAAACACTTGTCGAAGCAATTCGCGAAGGCATGCGCCAGGAGATGGAGAATGATGACCGGGTATTCATTCTCGGTGAGGATGTAGGTGCGAAGGGCGGCGTGTTTGGAGCCACAGAAGGACTCCATGCACAGTTTGGCGATGACCGTGTGATGGACAGTCCACTTGCGGAGTCGTGCATTGTCGGTGTCTGCATCGGTGCTGCACTCTACGGCCTTCGTCCCATTGCAGAGATCCAGTTCCAGGACTTCATTCTTCCAGCTGTTGACCAGATCATCAGTGAGGCTGCCAAGATGCGGTACAGGAGCAACAATGACTGGGGTGTGCCTCTTGTCATCCGTGCTCCATTCGGTGGTGGAGTGCATGGCGCTCTCTACCATTCACAGTCGTTTGAGGCGATGTTCTGCAGTGTTCCTGGACTCAAGGTTGTTGTGCCCAGCAGTCCA
>DAIDIX010000166.1 GCA_027451645.1 Candidatus Dormiibacterota bacterium
AGATGACACTCCATGACGACCTCCTGCGGGATGAACCTGTCCTCATGGAGCAGCGGGAGTGGTTTCATGCACATCCTGAGCGTGCCCATGACGAGAAGGCGACTCTACAGGAGATTGAGCGGATCCTCACTTCCCTTGGCTACACTCCCCGAAGGGTTGGTGGAGGAGTTGTTGCTGACACGGCAGCCGATGGCCCGTATCGGGCGTACCGGGCTGATATCGATGCCCTGCCGATTGACGAGGTGCCTGGCCGTCCGTACGGTTCAACAACCCCAGGCATGATGCATGCATGCGGTCATGATGGCCACATTGCCATTGCGCTCTCCATTGCCCGTTGGGCAGCTGTCCACAAGGATGCCCTGCCGCATCCTGTGCGATTCATCTTCCAGCCAGCAGAGGAGACAGCCTCAGGCGCACGTCCAATGATTGATGGGGGAGTGCTTGATGGAGTCCGTGACATCCTCGGAGTCCACCTCTGGAGTCCGCTTGATGTTGGGACAGTAGTAGTCCACGATGGAGCAATCTTCGGCAATGTCGACAGGTTCCATGTGGTGGTGCAGGGGAGGGGAGGCCATGGTGGACTTCCTCACCGGACGAAGGATCCCATCGTTGCAGCAGCCCACATGGTGACTGCACTGCAGTCCATCATCAGCCGCCGCATAGCTCCGTTCGATATCGGTGTCGTGACAGTCGGGCGCATTGCTGGAGGAACTGCCTTCAATATCGTCCCGGAACGTGTCGAGTTGGAGGGCACGATCCGCACATTTGATTCTGCTGTCCAGGAGACCATCCATGAGGAACTCCGGCGCATTGTCGATGGTGTTGCGAGAGCGTGGGATGTTGCAGTGGAAGTTGCAATCGTACGGGACTGTCCTGCAGTGGTGAACCATCCCATGATGGTCGAGCGTGTTCGGAGGGCACTTGGGCCCATGCACTCCTGGCTCGTGGAGACAACGACGGACCCCGTGACAGTCGGTGATGACATGGCACTCTTCCATGAGAGCGTTCCCGGCTGCTACCTTCTTGTGGGTTCCGGGAACGATACGATGCCAGCACGGGAACATCATCAGCGTTCATTTGATCTTGACACCCATGCCCTAGTCCTTGCAGCAGAACTTGGTATCCGCACCTTACTGGAGAATGATCCCTCATGAATCTTCCGTTTCACGATCCGCATGGCACTGTTGAGGGTGGACCAGCTGACATCATGGTTCCCCGTCCTGCGAGCGCTTCTGCCACGACAACAGCAATCGTGATGGAGCTGGAGCATGCAAACTACCTCGGCTTCATCCACGGTGGTGAGATCATGAGGCTAGTCGACAACGGTGCTGCTGTTGCTGCACACCGGCACTGCAAGCGGCGTGTTGTCACAGCAGCCATGGATGACATGAGCTTTCTCGTTCCTGTGCACCTCGGCGAACTTCTGACAGTGAAGGCGATGGTGAACGATGCGCATCGGACATCGATGGAGGTCGGTGTGCGTGTCGAAGTGGAGAACATCCAGACAGGTGAAGTCCGGCATGTGTCGACTGCATACCTCGTTTTTGTGGCACTTGATGAGGAGGGCCATCCTGCACAGGTTCCTCCTGTACGCGCTGATACGCCTGCTGAGGCGCGCAGGCAGCGTCAGGCACAGGTACGTCGGGAGCAGCGGCTTGCGCGAAAGCGTGCTGTCGAGGATGTCGCGCACGAGTAAATGGGTACGATAGGTGCAGCAGCTCATGTGAGGGAGGTAGTGCAGATGTCAGGAGAGACAGCTCAGCCAGTGTTGACAATGCCTGCAAGGAAGGCTTCACGTGTGCAGCCAACAGGGCGGCAGTGCGTCCGGTTCCTATTCGCGAAGCTCGATCCTGCATGGTATCAGCTGCCAGCAGGAGAAAGGAATGAGGGACTCGAAGCCCTGAGGACGCTCCTTGAGGGGTTTGCTTCTGGCGAAGCGACAATTCTCCGCATGTTCGATCTCACGGGAACCCGTGGTGATGCGGACATGATGTTCTGGTGTGTGGCGAATGATCTCGATGACCTCTACAGATTCGTGCATGCACTCAGGAGGAGCCTGCCGGGCCGGTATCTCACCTTCCCGTACAGCTATTTCTCGATGACAAAGCGGAGCACGTATGTCGAGAACCATGTGCATGAGGGCCAGGAGGGGACAAGTGACAGGCTTGTCATCCATCCGATGAACAGGAAATATCTCTTCGTCTATCCCTTTGTGAAAACGAGGGAGTGGTACCGGCTTTCCCAGGAGGAGAGGCAGCGCCAGATGGATGAGCATATTGCCATGGGACACAAGTATCCGTCAGTAAAGATCAACACGACGTACTCGTTCGGGCTTGATGACCAGGAATTCGTTGTGGCATTCGAGAGTGACAGTGTTGCGGACTTCCTTGATCTTGTCCACGAGATGCGTGCAAGTGAAGCATCAGCGTTTACCATCAGGGATACCCCGTCATTTACCTGTCAAAGGGTCGAGCTTGACGGACTTCTTGAGCTGTTTGTGTAGCCTGAACGCTCAACTCGAGGCGATCTGCAGCTGACTGCTGCAGTCAGGCAAGCGATTCGCCAAGCTCCTGCTGGCGCTGGAGTTCTGCGAAATAGAGAGCAGCAGTTGCACGGTTCGCGAAGGCAGGGTCCGACAGAAGGATCACCCGTGCGTCCTTGTATTTCTTCCGCAGCCGCTCTGCCATGGAGGCTGGGAGAAGCTGGAGCCGCTCCTCACTGCTGTTGTCAAGATTGTCTGCAAGCTTCACGATCCGTCCAATGGGATTGGATGCTGCCCTTCGGATGAGTTCGGTGTAGTCTTCTCCAGGCCGCTTTGTCACGGAAAGGACAGCATCGATGACATGCCGGGGACATCCGAGTGCAGCAAGGTCGCTCGAAGAGATGGCAGTATCCTCAATGACATCATGGAGGACACCAGCAATCGCATAGTCATGACCGAAGGGTGCAACTGCTTCCATGACCCGGAGACAGTGGGTGATGTAGGGTGCACCGCTTCCCTTGTCAGGCTGCCCCTCGTGTGCACGGGTGGCAAGGGCAATGGCATCATCGAGCGTGAACATGTACTGTTTTCAACCTCCTGCACTTCAATGGTACGGCGTTTTGATCTCAGACGCCAGTACAACGCACGACCCTTGTGGGATGTACTACACTAACAGGGTTCCCAAAAAACTCCTGAGAGCACGGTTGCACGGGGCTTGACGGAAGGGGATAGACATCTGTAATATTGTTAACTTGCCGGGTCTTGCTGAACCGGATGTGTCTTCGAGTTGCTAAGGTATGCTTTGCTCTCGATTGCACAGTGCACATTGACAATTGAAGAGTGAAGAGATAGTGAAGTGAATGATATGTGCCCGCTTCATGTCCATGTGGCATGGAGCGTTCCTGTCAATGAATGAAGAGATTCATTTTTTGTACGGAGAGTTTGATCCTGGCTCAGGATTAACGCTGGCGGCGCGCCTAAAACATGCAAGTCGAACGTGGTATCACAAGGGGTAACCCGAATGATATCTAGTGGCAAACGGGTGAGTAACACGTGAGCAACCTACCTTCGAGACTGGGATAGCTCTGAGAAATCAGAATTAATACCGGATACGTTCGTTCCTCGGCATCGGGGAACGAGTAAAAGATGCAAATCGCTCGATGACGGGCTCGCGGCCTATTAGTCAGTTGGTGGGGTAACGGCCTACCAAAACATCGATGGGTAGCTGGTCTGAGAGGATGGTCAGCCACACTGGGACTGAGACACGGCCCAGACTCCTACGGGAGGCAGCAGTTAGGAATTTTCCGCAATGGGCGAAAGCCTGACGGAGCGACGCCGCGTGAGCGATGAAGGCCTTCGGGTTGTAAAGCTCTGTCAGAGGGGAAGAAGTTCTGACGGTACCCTCTGAGGAAGCCCCGGCTAACTACGTGCCAGCAGCCGCGGTAATACGTAGGGGGCAAGCGTTATCCGGATTTACTGGGCGTAAAGCGCGTTCAGGCGGCCGGCAAAGTTAGAGGTGAAATCTCACGGCTCAACTGTGAAACTGCCTTTAATACTTGTCGGCTAGAGTGCGAGAAAGGAAAGTGGAATTCCCGGTGTAGTAGTGAAATGCGTAGATATCGGGAGGAACACCAGTGGCGAAGGCGGCTTTCTGGCTCGCAACTGACGCTGTAGCGCGAAAGCGTGGGGAGCGAACGGGATTAGATACCCCGGTAGTCCACGCCCTAAACGGTGTGCACTAGGTGTTGGACGTCTTGACGCGTTCAGTGCCGAAGCAAACGCGATAAGTGCACCGCCTGGGGAGTATGCCCGCAAGGGTGAAACTC
>DAIDIX010000167.1 GCA_027451645.1 Candidatus Dormiibacterota bacterium
CCCGGTATACTCAAAGGGCATCGGAGTCTCCTCCGAGGGAGCATTGCATTCAGGAGTGATATGGCGTTCATGAATACCATGAGGCACACTGTCTACCGGTTCATCGGAGTGCTGGTCATTGCAGCCCTCTTTGTCATCACTGGATCAATCATCCTTGGCCAGCCCCCGGCACAGTCGGACTACATTGCCCAGCCTCTCGGCTGGAGCATTGTCATCTTCGGTGCAGCTGTCCTTGTTGTCGGCTGGGGCATGACAGCCTTTCTCGCGTACGATGCTGCAAAGCAGGCTTCCCGCAGCAAGCTCATCATCACTCCCCGGCCAGGCGAGCCTGCTCCTCCAACACCATGGGGCATGGAAGCAATTGGCAAACCAGAAGCAGCAGGCACTCCAGCAGAAGAGCGGATCCACTCACCTGCTGGTCCTGTACAGCCTCTATTCCAGGGTAAGGGTGGCATTCACACCGTGTCTGTCAGCGTATCCTCTCTTGATGTGCCCATCGTGATCGGCCTCCTTCTCATCTGGACAGCCCTGGCGACACTCGCATTCGCACCCCACTGAGAGGAGAGGAACTGTGGCACACTCCCACACCACCACACCCATGCGTGTCCGGTTTGCCCCCTCACCGACAGGTGCACTCCATCTCGGCAATGTCCGTACAGCACTGTTCTCCTGGCTTGCTGCTCGTGCAACCGGGGGAGACTTCATCCTCCGGATTGAGGATACGGACCAGGAACGGTACGTGGAGGGAGGGGACCTTACTGTATTCGAAACGCTCCGATGGCTTGGCCTTGACTGGGATGAGGGACCCGAGGTGGGAGGACCACATGCCCCGTATGTCCAGTCCCAGCGGAAAGCGCTCTACACAGAATATGGCGAGAAGCTTGTTGCAGCTGGCCATGCATACTGGTGCACCTGCACTCCGGACCGTCTTGAGGCAATGCGGCTTGAGCAGCAGCACCGTGGTCAGCCTACACGGTATGACCGTCACTGCCTCAGCCGCCAGGACGAGATTGCTACACACCGTGCTGCTGGCGGCACTGCAGTACTCAGGCTCCGCATGCCAGAAGGCATGTCAGCATGGGATGACGTTGTGCGGGGGCGGATCGAGTTCAGCAATGCAGAGATCGATGACTCCGTTCTCCTGAAGAGCGATGGCTTCCCCACCTACCATCTCGCAGTAGTGGTCGATGATCACCTCATGGAGATCACCCATGTCATCAGGTCTGAGGAGTGGATTCCCTCAACTCCCAAGCACCTTGCCCTGTACGCTGCCTTCGGATGGACACCACCAGCCTTTGCCCATGTGCCCATTGTTCTTGGACCGGACAAGAAGAAGCTCAGCAAGCGCCATGGTGCGAAGCGGCTCCTCGATTACCGGTCTGATGGCTACCTTCCTGCTGCACTCATCAATGCAATGGCGCTCCTTGGCTGGTCACCTCCGGGCGATGAGGACATCCTCAGTGTTGATGACATCGTGAAGCTGTTCGACATCCACGATGTCCATGCCTCACCAGCAGTGTTCGACCCCCAGCGGCTTGATGCCATCAATGCCCGCCATATCCGTCTTCTCCCTCCTGCAGAGCTTGCACACATTCTCGGTGCATGGCTTGACCGTGATCCGGAGTCACTGCTTCCCCTCATTCCGCTTGTCCAGGAGAGAATCACGACACTGGAAGATGCGTCGACACTCCTTTCGCCCATATTCTCCACTGCAGTGATCTGGGGTGACGATGTCGCATTTCCCCCGAAGAATGTCACAGTAGATCAGGCAATCACGCTCCTCGATGCATGCCGGAGCGATGTTGCAGCGAATGGCACAGCAGATCCCACAGGCCTCCGTACACGACTGACAGAGACAGTCACCTCCCTCGGTCTGAAACCGCGGGATGCATTCCGTGTCATCTACTGCGCACTCTTTGGGCAGCCAACAGGCATCCCGGTATTCGATGCAATGGCAGTGCTCGGACAGGAGGCAACTGCTGCTCGTCTTGTGGCTGCACGGGAGCGGCTCGTTCCAGCATCAGAACAGGTGTAGTCCCCCGCGCACGCGGAACGCAATCCCACCTCCAACAGCAGCCAGACGCTCGAGCAGACAGTCATACTCCCGTGAAGTCAGGAGCGTTCCCACCTGGGAAGCGAGCTTCTCAGGATTCCTGACGAGTTTCCGTGCTGCCTGCTGCAGCTCCTGAGGAATCTTCTCTGGTGGATCAGGTCCGTACTCCTCTCGAGCGAATGCCATGTCGAGATCGATGAAGCTCACCTCCTCCCTTGCGGGAGGAAATGCTGCATCATGAGGCACAATGCCATGAGCAAGCTTCCTGTCACCATTGCCAATGAGCCAGTCGAGCACTGCACCTTCTGCATTGAGCACGGACCATGCTTCCTCTTCTGAGCACAAGCCAGCAGCAACTGCATCATCGAGGGTGATGGCTTCGGGATCCCACTTCATGAGGATGCCCCGCTCTCCCCTGTACTGCGCAATGCCCACTCTTGGAGTACGGAGACCCAGGAGTTCTGCAATGCGATAGGCTGCACATGCATGCTCGGGGATGAGGGCATTTCCACCCTGTCCCTGCTCCGGCTTGAACAGCCAGTACTGGCTGCTTTCGTCCTGGAGGAGCACCTTGCGGCTTGCGCCCGTCAGGAGGGAGGATGCTTCCCTCATCTTCCAGCTATGGTCCGATGTGTTCTTCGCAGCAGTACGTGCATCCTGCAGCAGATGCACCCAAGCCGTCTGCTCCTTCCCTTCCTCGTCTCTCATGAGTTCTTCACCTGTATGACAAGGCGGGAGACCGGATGTCCAGTCTCCCGCCCTGCTTCCACATTCCCCATCGAAATGTGGTGCCAGCGAAATTGCCTATGAAATCTCCGCACCACTGCGGACACGCTCGACTGTTGTCTTGGGAACTGCAGCTGCCTCGGGAGCCTTCCGCTCGGCTGCACCCTTTCTTCCCTTTGCCTCAGCGCTCTTCTGTGCTGTGCGCTCTGGATACAGCTCAAGGACTCCCCGTGCAATGGTGTCAGCAACGTCAAGCCGCCGTGTACCCTGCACCTGCTCGAGTGCCCACCGGTAATCGAGAATCTCGCCACCGCTTCGGACATCTTCCTTTGTCTTGAGAAGCGCTGCAGCTGCAAGGAGCCGCTTCTGACGGAGAAGCGGTGCATCCGCTATCTCGCGAAGGATGGTCCTGTAGTATCCACGCTGTCCCTTCACAACCACGTCAGGCACAGCTGCCTTTGGTGCAGCCTCAGGCTTGGCTGCCTCGGGAGCTGCTGTCTTCCACGGCTTCCGGACATCGTTCTGCAGCTCGGGATCGAGCTTCCGGTTGTCCCGGACACGGAATCCCTGCTCCTGCTCCTTGCGGTATGCCTCTTCCTCTGCCCGTTCCTGGGCACGCATCTCCTCGCGCTCTTCCGGCGTTGGCACATGCTCGTCCGTCCCCACCCCCTCGGGAGCGTCCACAGCTTCCTGTTCCATTGTTGGTGCTTCAGCACCCTGCTGCTTCTTCAGTGCACGACGTGCACGCAATTCGGCTACGTGATTTTTCCACTGCTTTGGTGAGAGAAGGTGGTTCTTTCTCATGTACCGAAATCCGAGCGTTCCCAGCACCATCGTGGCAGAAATGGGAAGCACTGACGGAACACCCATTGCGAGAAGAACGGGCCACGTTGCCCCCACAGCCACGCCAACTGCGACAACGCCCCACGCTGATACCCGCATGGGATGCCGCTTCTGGACTGGGGCAGTTGGAACAGTACTGTGAGGAACGTCATGGAACTGGATGGGTGGATGGCCCTCTGCATCCTTTCTCCGAAGCAGCTCCTCGATTGTCTCGTGGTCTTGGCCCTGCTGAGCAGCCTCCTGCTGGGCCTGGGCCTGCGCCTGCATCCCCTCCATCTCGACCTGCTGGACCGTCTCCATACTGTTTCTCCTACGAATGTCGCACCTGCCCCAGTTCGGGGAGGTCACTGTACCTCATATCCTTCCAGAGGTCAGCGGACAGGTTACGGACAAAGGCTGGTGTGCTGTGACTGCTCTGTTTGATCCAATCGAAGCAGATTCTGCACCCCCTTGAGGGAGTGTCAACAGAACCGTGACACGGCACTGGTCATGCAGCCCACTGCCCACACCTCACTCCCCTTGCCGTATCATGGCACCAAACCCCACTAAGTTCAGGAGAGCTGAAAATGGAAGCTGTTGGACAACGCCTTGCCTGCCACTGGTGCAGGGCACAGAACCCACCGGACCGAACGACCTGTGTCGTCTGTGGAGCCCCCCTGTCTGTGGCAGATGTGG
>DAIDIX010000168.1 GCA_027451645.1 Candidatus Dormiibacterota bacterium
GGGCGGTGCAATGGTCATGAAGGGCTACATGGAAGGCACCATCACAGTGAGGTAGCCACCAGACACATCCAATCTGCAATTTGCTCGCTGCACACGGTGGCCCTCAGCGCAAGCTGAGGGCCACTCGTGTAGTTGCAGGACAGGAGTGTGAGCTATGCGAGGCTCACATCCACGCAGTTCACCTGCTTTTCACTCTCGCTACGATCCTGCAAGGCCTTCGCAATGCGTCCAGCAAGCCTTCCAAGCCTCTCTGGCGGCACATCCCAGGATTCTGCAGCAAGCATGACTTCTTCCAGGAGTTCCTCGGCACGATCTGGCTCTCCCCGCTGGAGGTGGGTCCAGCAGAGGATGTACGTTGCCCATCCCCTGGCAGCAGGATCAGTTGTCTCCTTGCCATGCTCAAGTGTGTCACATGCCCTCTTGAGATACCGCTGAGCGAGATCTTGGGCCCCTGCACGTTTAGCAAGGACATATGCCTCATGGAAGAGAATGCCCTGCAGTGCAGCTGCATGATTCCTCACATCTCCGTTCAGCTCCTGCGAAGTGAATGGTGCATAGATCTTTGCTGCTCGAAGACACCCTGCAAGCGTGCGTTCCGGCTCAGGACGATGCCAGTACTCAGTATTCGCACTCTGCACTGCAGCACCAAAGCGCTCCTGTACCAGTTCTCTGGTATCCGATACTGGCTTGTCCTGACCTCCTTCACCGTTTCCAGTGTTGTCAGTCTTGCTCCGTCCCCATCTCAGCAGCGCGAACATCCGAACCTCCATCTCCCACAAACCATGTGCTATTTCGTATAACGGAAGAAGAGAGGAAAAGAGTACGGTCATACTTTCCCGCATTCTCAGGGAAGTAATTGCCCCAACAGGCGTGTTGATCGCGGGAGCAGTGCGCATGGCACGAAGAGCGACGCTTCAGGACTACCGGGATTTCGGCATTGATCCTGGTGCAAGCGAGCACGACATAAAGCGCGCATATCGGCGCCTTGCGCATCATATCCATCCGGACACGGGTTCCACGGGGGATGATGCTGCTGTCCGCTTCACTGCACTTCAGGAACAGTACCATGCACTTCTCGAGCACCCACTCAAGCCTGTAACTCCTGCTGAGCGCATTGCATTTCGTGCAGCACCAAGTTCTGCTTCTCCCCTGGCAGCACAGGGACTGGATCGTATTGCCACACTTCCGTACGGCCAGTGTGCCTGGTGTTCCAAAGATGCTCTCGCTGTCGATCCTGACACCTTCGTCCACATCGACACTGCATCTCCTGTCTCCCAGCACATGAGTCCAGAAACCCCTGTACTCGTATATCACGGAACATCCGGATATGCAGTATCTCTCGTTCTGGCAAGAGTATATGAATCCTCATGGAGCATATCGACAATTCCACGGGGAGCAATTGTCGATGCAGTCTTCGATCACCAGGAATACATTTCAAACGTACCTCTTGCCATTCGGGCACTTCAGGAGTACGATCGCTTGCGACAAGCAACATCAACGATGATGCCAACAGGATATATCAGCAGCATCCTTCGGCATCTCGCAACAGCAAGCACTGGGTGGTGTGGCATGAAGGCACTCATCGTCGACAGGAAGGGGCAGCTCTGGATTGACCCCGATGCAGTCTACGCTGATCACCAGAGTCTTCTCACTCCGCTCCGCATTGGCCGGGATGACCAGGGGTACATCCTCCTCTCCCCTGTTGACACATCCGTTATTGCTCCTTCCACTCCGAGAGATGCACACATCCCCCTACGCCTTCCAAAGACACGCTACGCCTGAGGCTCGGGAGCACTCCCCCCTTCCGCACTGTCACGGATCACGAGTGCGCGAAGTCCGTCATGCGCACTGACTTCCCGTAGCAGTGGAAACGTGCCAAGTTCATCAACGACAAGCTCCACGTGCTTGCACCAACTGTTGCTGCAAGCACGTGTCCTCCATGCATTGAGCCGTCAGCACATGCAACCGATGCATGTAGATGCAGGGCAGTATCACGAGTCGTGCGATCCACACCCACATTGCCAGTGCAGTGCGCAAGCTCCATAAACCCGCTCAGCTGCGTTGGATCGTAGGAGTGTGATTCCGGATTCCACATTCCGAACGTGACTGCAGTGAGCGTTCCAATACCCGAGAGTGATGCTGCCACGATTCCCTCGCGCTTTGCCCAGATTGCAAGTTCTGCCAGCAAATCGCTCCCTGGAGTAAATGCAAGGAGAAACGAGCGATCGCCCTCTCTCCGTGATGCGCCTGAACTGTACTCGCCAAGAGGTGCCATTTCACATATCTCCTACCATCACATGCAGACATCAGCAGGGGCTGACCATGTTGCATCCCCAGTATCCGCTCTTTCTCGTCCGTGTGCAGCCTCTCGCGCCTATCCCCCATAGGAAGGCCTCGTACAGACTGCGCTTCCCTGTGGAGAGCTCGGAGTGTGAAATCCAATGTACAGTCCTTTTGGCGAGACACGAAAGCAGGAGAGCGAGTTGCGGAGCAGCGTAAGCTCCTCCGTCGAATGGAGAAAGTTTTCAACTGCAAGCGTGTAGCTCGTTGCAGGAAGAGCTTCGTTGTACACCTGTGCTGGCACAACAAATTTGCCAATCATGATCCGGGTGACAGCCACCTTCACTGTCGGAAAGGGGTGAATTGAAACTCCGACTGAGACAGTAAACGAGATCGAGGTAACATGCGATCCAATATGTGTCATCGCATGCATGATGAGAGCCCCATTCTCTGGCTCCACAACCACATTCCAGAACCGTGCTGGAGCTGGATTTTCAGCCCGTGCAAGGACTGTGAGGTCAGCAGGTGTGAGGAGAAGAACACCATACGAGCCATGTTCGAACTCTACTGCAAGCTGCTCCGTGCTCCGCGTAGCGATTCCCTGAAGCTGCACATTCGCATTTCCAGAAGAAAGGCTCACTCCACTGTATGGAACGGGGGTAACAATCTGATAAGCAAGATACGCCTCAAATGCGAGCAATACCACTGCCATTGCCAGACATGAATTGAGAACCGTGTACCAGCGCACATGCCATGTACGAACTGCACTGTCAGTGGGTCTCCGCCTGAACTGCACTCTTCCCATTGCTCAGTCCTGCCACCTGCTCACGGACACAACCTTCCCGATGTCCGCACTCACAACACCAGCACTCTTGAGACTCGTGATCACAGCAGCTGCGAGAAGCTTCTCCCCTTCCACTGTTGGGTGTATGTCGTGGGATGCACAGGCAATCCGTGCACAAAGAGCAGCTCTGGTAATGGGACGGTCCGTACCCATCGCACCTGCGAAGTCGACAACAGTTGCACCAGTCGTGGCAGCAAGTTCTGCAACAGCTCCGTTGAGATAGGTCACCTCTTCGACATATGAGGGACTTTCTGCTGCGTACGGGTCATAGAAGTTCGCTATGAATACAGGCACGTGGGGTGCACTTGCCATGAGCTGGTGCACAATGGTGCCAAGACGGCCCGTCACGCTGAGCAGCTCCCTTTCCATCTTTCCTGGTGGATCATGCTGGAGTGCAAAGAGGTCATTGGAGCCAAGCTCGACAAGGATGAACTTCAGCGAAGGGAGGTGCTGGCGAATGTCACGCATGGCGACAGTGCTCTGCGGCTCTCCCCCAAGGAGTGGATTCGTGAAGGCAAGATGACAGCCAGCATAATATGTCTTCGTTGTTACCGCTGGACAGGAGAGATCATCAGGTGTCCACGAGTCTCCACCTGCAGCAAGGGTTGCCTGTACACCAGCAACAAATGAGAGATTCCGTGCATGTCCAATTTCCTCAGGAGAGATGCCTGCTGAAATCGAGTCCCCAATGACAAGAAACCAGGGCTGGGATCCTGCTGGATGATTCCCCACAGGGACAGGCACCACATGTTTGGGAATGGCTGGAGCCTTGAGCTGCACTGAGGGGAGGGCATGGGCAAGAGCATACACGCCTGAACCCACACGTTCGACATAGTAGCCAAGCACCAGGGCAGCGGCAAGAAGGAAAAGAAATACTGCACGTCGTATCATGGTTCGCCTGCTCGATTGCACTATGAGCGTATCAGAGTGGCGCTTTTTGGCAGATCAGCATTCCTGCCATCGTTCCCTCCATCCCCTCAGCACAACGCCTCACTCACTCCGGGACTGTTGTTGTAGTTAAGCGAAAGTGTCGGTAGTTAACTGTTAAGCGATTATGTCGGTGGAGAAGGGATGCGGCCCTCCCGAGGATCTGGCTTGGCAGGAGAACCTCCGACAAGGATCCAGTTGTGGAATATGCCCATGGAAC
>DAIDIX010000169.1 GCA_027451645.1 Candidatus Dormiibacterota bacterium
ATGCGTGAACACGGCATCCTTTCTGGCATTCCCCTCAGAAGGCTCGTGCCCGATGCTGATTCCGCACACCTTCTGGTTGCCTGCACCGAATATGTGACTCCTGGAGATATCGATGCATATATTGCAGCAGCCCGTGCATGGAGGAAGGAATGATGTCAACTTCTGCACTGGTCACGGAGCGCATAGCTCCAAAGGAAGGCTGGGCTGGAGCTGAACCACTCATCTTCGAGCTGGGCAGTGACTACACCTCAGCTCCAACAGGTCTCGAAGCCTCGACTGAGGAGTTCCTCCCAAAGCATCTTTCCCGCACAACACCGCCACGAATTCCCCGCATATCCGAAGCGCAGCTTGCCCGGCACTTTGGAAGGCTCGCACGGAGGAACCACAACATCCACCAGGGGATGTACCCGCTTGGATCCTGCACGATGAAGTACAACCCCGTCATTGACGAAGAGGTCGCTTCCTACCAGGGCTTTGCAGATCTCCACCCCTATCAGGATGCACGTGATGCGCAGGGTACGCTTCATCTCCTCTACGATCTCGAGCAGGCACTCACTGCACTGACAGGCATGTCCCGGGTATCGCTGCAGCCTGCTGCAGGTGCTCAGGGCGAGTGGACTGGACTCCGCATGATCCAGGCATACCATGAGCACCGGGGAGATCATGGCCGGAAGGTCGTACTCATCCCAGACAGTGCACACGGCACAAATCCTGCATCTGCTGCACTCTGCGGATATGAGGTAGTGAGCATCAGGAGCAACCCTGATGGGACAGTGAATCTCGAGGACTGCACAGCCCATCTTTCGGATGCTGTTGCTGCAGTGATGCTCACGAACCCCAACACGTATGGTGCATTCGAGCACGACATCCTTGCCATTGCCAAGGCAGCACATGCTGTGGGGGCCCAGCTCTACTACGATGGCGCGAACCTCAATGCAATGGTCGGCGTTGCACGGCCAGGGGACATGGGTTTTGATGTCGTGCATCTCAATCTCCACAAGACCTTCTCAACTCCCCATGGTGGAGGTGGACCGGGAGCTGGGCCTGTAGGCGTCAAGCCCCATCTTGAGCCATTCCTTCCTGTTCCAACAGTCGAGAAGGAGGAAGGTGCATACTGCCTCTCCTACGACCGTCCCCTGAGCATCGGCAAGGTGCGTGCCTTCTACGGCAATGTCGGCATGCTCATACGGGCGTATGCATACATCTGCGCATATGGCAACACCATCCGTGAAGTCGCAGTAGGTGCAGTGCTCAATGCCCGCTACCTCCACCACCTCATCACGAAGGACCTGCCTCCCGCAGTAACTGCCCTTCCCATGCACGAGTTCGTTGTGACGACACGAGGTTCTGCCCTTCCGGATCTCAAGGCCCAGGATATTGCAAAGCGGCTTCTCGACTACGGTGTGTACCCGCCGACGATGTACTTTCCGACAACAGTTCCCGAAGCGCTCATGATTGAGCCAACCGAGACAGAATCGAAGCAGTCGCTTGAGGAGTATGCAGCAATCGTCCATGCAATCCTCGAGGAATTCCGCAGCGATCCTGAGGCTCCTCACCTCGCACCGAAAGACACTCCGATCCGGCGTGTCGATGAGGTTCGTGCAGCACGTTTTCCGGATGTCCGCTGGCATCCGCCCACGGAATCCTCCTAGGAGCCAAGCACTGCTGTTGCTGTGCAGTCTGCCGGATATCCTGTGGCAATCACTGCAATGCTTGCCTGCTGGGTTGTTGCAGCCCCTGTCCAGACACTCTGCTGAAGGCCCCCACCATTGATGGTCCCCTGGCCAGTCCTGCAGATGGCGAACTCGTTGATGATGGTTCCAAGCGTGAGATGTGTTCCACTGATGGTGACAGCAAGGCTCTTCGAACCGCTTCCCGGTGTGGAGCAGCCCTGACAGGAGATATTGGAGAGAGAGACCGTCGTCCCTGAAGCTGCATGTGCCTGCCATGCCCCAACACTCACTGCAGCAACGATGCTCGATGCACCAACACATGCATCAGTGCATAGCACTGTGATGGGAACAGTCGCTCCAGCAGGAATGGTGACTGTCGGAGAGTCGAGCTCGTGCATGACTGTGCCGTAGCGGTTCTTTGCAGTGAAATGCACCACTACACCAGTTGCATCATGGTATTTTGCAGCGTTTGCCACGACTGCAACGCCAACGACGACGAGGTCATACCTCCCAATCCCGATCTCAGTCACGGTAACGGACTTCGTGTCTGGTGCTGCTGTTGCTGAGGCATGCGCACTTGCTGAGCTGGAGGATGATGTCCCGGGGCTCCGCGTGGGTGTTATGCCCGTTCCACAGGCAGCAAGGCTCACCAGCAGTGGTACGAGAAGGGAAAGTACGGATCGCGAACGTGTCATTTCACCATTGTATGGGATCTGGCATTTCAGCTCCTGCATTGCATGCTCCCCATGTCCCGAAACCCCAGCAAGACGTACATGTGTCCCTCTTTCAGGCTCATGCCGTGAACTTTTCCTCTCAAATGTGTTTCAGCAACTGCACTAGAAGTCCAGTCACCATCGCAACAGGCATCACATATATCCCACTGAAGAAGAGGTTCTTCACAGGAATCTCATCATTCTTGAAATAGGCAATGCCAAACAGAATGAAGAAGTAGGCAAGGCCATTGAAGATCCACCACGCATCATGTGAGGTGAATCCAACCCAGAGTCCAGCAGCAATGCCAATTCCTGTAGCAGCCACATGCTTGAGAACTGAATGCATTCCATGAGTATGCATCCGTTCTCGTTCTCCCCACATGTACCCATGCTATGAATACAGGACTCTCAGGAAAGGGAAACGCGTCATCCGCTACAATTGATGCAAACGTAGGGGTGGGGAGGGGACCAGCAATGAGATCATCGATCACATCGAGCATCATTCCCATTCTCACCATCGAGCTCGACCATGGCGAGTCCATCATTGTAGAGACTGGTGAACTTGCCTGGATGAGTCCCCAGCTCCAGCTTTCCACTTCACTCCGCCAGGGAAAGAATGGACTCTCGAAGATCCTTGCACGGACAATTGGAGGATCCTCCGCCTTTCTCACGAAGTTTTCTGCTCCGGATGAGGGTGGCTCTGTCACGTTTGCTTCCCGGTATCCCGGACGCATTGTTCCCCTCCAGCTGACGAGTGACAAGAGTGGATACTGTGTTGCAAAGCATGCCTTCATCTGCGGCATGCCCGAGGTTGCAGTGTCCATCGGCTTCCAGAAGAAGATTGGAGTGGCTCTCTACGGAAAGGAGGGGTTCATCCTCCAGAAGCTCACAGGACAGGGAACAGCATGGATCGAGCTTGGAGGGGAAACGTACACCCACTATCTTGAGGAGGACCAGGAGATCGCTGTCCATCCTGGCCACATCGGAGCGTTCGAGTCATCCGTCCAGCTCCGCATGAAGCTCATGCGTGGCATCTCCAATCTCGCCTTTGGCAAGGATGGTCTTGTTCTTGCATACCTTCGGGGACCTGGCCACATTGTCCTTCAGTCGCTCCCTGTTCCACGGCTTGCGAAGAGTCTTGAACCATTTCTCACTCTCACAGGAACTGCTGCAGCCGCAGGCTCTATTGGATTCCTTGATGCTGCCCTCGAGACGATCCTCCCGGGAACTGCTGCAGCCTCCCGATCGAAGCGATAGGACACACTCCACAGGGAATGCGCGACAATACGGGTGTGAACGAACACGAAACATCCCACCTGCAGGAGCATCAGCGTTCCCGGACTGAGCGGTTTCAGGGACGCCTGCTCACTGTCGTGGAAGATGAGGCTGAACTCGCAGATGGCACGAGAACCCGACGTGAGGTCGTTCTCCACCGGGGAGCTGTCGCAATCATCCCCATCCTCGAGGATGGAAGGATCGTGCTTGTGAGGCAGTGGCGATATCCCCATGGACGTCCGTACTGGGAAGTTCCAGCTGGAACCATTGACAGGGGCGAGGCTCCTGAGGTGACTGCGCACCGGGAGCTCAGTGAGGAGACAGGCTACGATGCTGCTGCGTGGAAGTACCTCGGTGAGGGACCAGTATCTCCAGGCTACTCCACTGAAATGATCTACTTCTTCTCTGCACAGTCGCTTACCCCTGGTGAGCAGCACACTGACCACGATGAGCGGCTCGATGTCAGGGCATTCACCATTGAGGAGTGCGAGGATCTCATACGTTCTCATGATGTGGACATCAAGACCATTGCAGCACTCCACTTCCTTCACAGGGGAGGCACCAATGCCTGAGTCGCCACCAGTACCTGAAACAGATCCGAACGATCC
>DAIDIX010000170.1 GCA_027451645.1 Candidatus Dormiibacterota bacterium
CACCGGCATTCATTGTGGTAGTCACTCCGGATGGAGCCAATCCCGGTTCCTTGCATCTGGCAGTGACCCGCGTCTGACCCTGCTCCATGCCCATTGGCTGTCCAACGTCCATTCCACTGTGGCTCAATAGTGACACATGGCTACTGATGAACCTTCCGAAACGCACCACGATGATTCCGGCAATCTGCCTCCTTCGTTCGCTGATGTACCTCCTCTCACAGGACAGGTACCGTACGAACGGGAACCCGTGCCATCACTCCTTGAATGGCCCTCCGACAAGCTGGTGCCTCTCTCTTCACTCCCATCGGACGAGCATGGCATGCCACGTGCAGGACACGGCAACTACGGCCGCACTCGACAGCGGATGGAATCGTTCCGGAGATTCCGCACTGCTGCAGTAGCCGCCATTGCAGGTGCAGCAGTCATCACCCTTCTCGTGCATGCCAATCCCACGGGCTTCATCCACCATCTCCTTCCGCAGAAATCTCCCACTCCTGTGGGGAGTGTGCGCGGGGCAAGTACTTCTACTCCAACCGTGGCACCTGTCACATCCACTTTCACTCCACTGCCAGCACCATCATCTCCCACTCCAGGCACTGCAACATCACAAAGCATGCATGCTGCTGCACCTGCAACACCTGCTTCCACTGAAGACATCTGCATTGGCGGATCATCATTTCCAACTGAGTGTGCATGGAGTGTCACTGTTACTGGCGAGCCCACAATTGCACTTACTATCTCTCCAACTTCGCCTGCTGCCTACACTGCGACTGTTGAAACAGCTGAAGGGCAGGTGATGGGGCGCTATGGCAGCACGGCAGATTCCATTGAAATCCGCATTGCGAATCCCCCAGGAAAGCTGTATGTCGTTGTCACTCCGAACACTCCCCCACCACACAGCTTCACCATCTCTGCTTCCTGATCTTTCCGCGATGGATAACCGGAATGAGGGATCATCCATCAGTTCCCCTTCCCTTCCCTTTCCTTTCCGTCCCCCATCCAAATATTGACTGAACCCTCCCCTTCTGCTGCCCGGGACCGTATGATGGATATGCAAGCTGGTCAGACGGCCGCAGGCTGTAATGTCTGAGGAAAGTCCGGGCTTCAGAGAGCAGGGTGCTGGGTAACGCCCAGTCGGGGCAACCCGAAGGAAAGTGCCACAGAAAGGAAACAGCCCGTTCCACACGTGGGAAGGGCAACGGTGAAACGGCGAGGTAAGAGCTCACCGGCGGTCAGGTGACTGGCCGGCCAGGCAAACCCCACCTGAAGCAAGGTCAAAAGAGGGATGGAGCAATCTGCTCCACAGGCTGCTCGTCTGCTCCCAGGGTAGACCGCTAGAGATGACTGGCAACAGGCATCCAAGAGAGATGGCCGTCCCCGGTGAAAACCGGTGACAGAACCCGGCTTATCGACCAGCTTGCATTCTCTACCACTCGGGAAGATTGGTACCCTGTTGGTGGCAACTACTGCCCCCATAGCGAGGAACCCCCATGAGCTCACTTGTCCTGTGTGAACGTGATGGCCACTGTGGCATCATCACCATCAACCGCCCAGAGCAGCGGAATGCACTGAATACTGCAGTCCTCCAGGAACTCACTGCTGCCTTCCGCACAAGCATGGCTGACAGCACTGTCCATGTCATCATCCTCACTGGTGCAGGCGATAGGGCATTCTGCGCTGGTGCAGACCTCAACCAGTTTGTTGAGGACATCCCTATCGATACCCGTGCAGCGAATCTCCATGCATTCGTGGATCTCTTCTCGACCATGCATCACGCAACAAAACCAATCATTGGTGCTGTCAAGGGGCATGCACTTGCAGGAGGTCTCGGTCTTGCACTGTCATGCGACATCGTCATTGCAGCTGACCATGCAACCTTTGGCACACCGGAGATTGGCATCGGACTCTGGCCAATGATGATCATGTCCATCATCAACAGGCATGTCGGACCCAAGCGGTCCATGGAACTTTACCTCACTGGACGGAGACTCACAGCGCAGGAAGCCTGCGACTGGGGGCTTGTGAACACTGTCGTACCAGGGAGCGAGGTACTCAAGGCTGCACGAGAACGTGCTTCCTCGCTTGAGGGGTGGAGTGCATCCATCCTCACCATGGGGCGGGAAGCATTCCAGCACATAGATGCTCTCGATTTTGACCGTTCACTCGAATACCTCCACGGGAAGCTCGTCCAGCTTGCATCAAGCAGCGATGCCCGTGAGGGTGCCAAGGCATTCCTTGAAAAGCGGACGCCGAAGTTCCACTAGGAACTGTCAGCATGTTCCTCCCTGTGCACAGCCGTTCTGTGCGAATGCAGATATCTGATACGTGACACTCACTGACTGCTGCAGAACCCCAAGTGGCATGGCAATGGTCGCGTGCGACACGACATCGACTTCACTCAGGTCGCTTGCCGAGATGGTACAGCTATACGTGGAACCTGCAGGAAACTCGCTCTTCACCTGGGAGCTTTTGCAGCGTGACTGCACAGTACTGTTCACAAGCTGGACCTTTCCCGAACTGAGAAAGAGATTTGTGTCAATAGCAGACGCTCCTGCCAGTGCAGCAGCATATGATGCACGCTCAATTTGAGAATATTTTGCATCAACAATTGCAAGATTGAAGACAAAACCCGCGAGATAGAAGAGCAGCAGTGCAAAAATTATTGTAAAGCTCATGAGCACCTGACCAGACTCATGACCATTTCTTCTTCTGCTGGAATGCTCCTTGCTCAGTTTGTACATGTGTTGACCCCTGATGCACACTGGCGAAAGCCTGTAGGTGTGGCAATAGCAGATGCATTGAACTTTGGATGATACAGGGCGAGTGCCCATCCAAGAGGAGAACTGTTGTAATCAATCGAGACTGTAGCATTGCACGTGACAGGTGCACTTGCATTCGGAGCGCTCGCTGCAAGATATCCGTTTCCAAGTCCCGGACCTGTTGAAGTGCAGGCAAAGGAGTTGACAGTGACTGCCGGATCAAAGGGATCATGGCTTGCTGGCATCGAGCATGATGGAGAAGCAGGCACCGGCCCACCAAACATGGTCGAGTAGAATGCCCCCGTTGCTGCCTGGCAGATCGAAGCCGGATTTCCAGGCGCCTGGCCAATCGCAGCGTTTGCAGCAAGTCCCACTGCTGCATCAAGACGCTCGATCTGGATGATTTCGTACATGATGCCGATAAAACCGCTGACGAGAGCAAGAATGATGGGAAGCACAAGCGCCATCTCAAGCACTGCCTGTGCTCTTCTGCGCTTCCTGCCCGTTGGCTTCAGATGTATCTCATGCACTGTATTGACCTCTACGTCTGAAAGGTGAGGAGATGGCTTTGGGCATACGAATATATGGGTATCCCGCCACCACCAAACAGTCCAAATGGGACAAAGCCATTTGCAAAGCCAAGCACCTTTACTGTCACGATCGGGTTTGCCTCACCCACGCACACAATAATCTTTGGCTTTCCATAATTGATGGCATCAAGTGCACTGGAGCCTCCGGTAGAGGAGATGCTGCACTTCGCTTGCTCACCTGGACAAATCGATACTGAGCCAACCTCCTGCTTTGTTGGACCCGAAGTATTCACAAAGCAGATAGGAGTTCCAAACATCGAAAGTTGAAGCTGCGGAATGACCTGTTGCGCAGAGTTGAGTGCAGGAGTATTGCTTTTTGTTCCCGTGCCAAGAGCAGATGCTGCATCAAGCACACCTGATGCAGCTGCACTCACTGCTGCAGACATCTCTACACCCCACAGTGCAGCATCAATGACTGCAAATATCCCCAGAAACAGCATAACTGCAACCATGGAGAATTCCACCATGGCCTGGCCCCGAGAGCGGCACCGGACCAGGCTCACGCGAGAGCTCTTACATGTGGAAGCGCTTGTCATACCTTCATCTTCCCAGTGGGCTGCACCTGTACAACTGGCAGTCAAGAACTGTTACTGTCCTGCTACACCATGCTGCCATGAATTCGAAGCTCCGACATATCTGTCGCCACAGTCATGTATTCTCCTCCAAACGCTGAAGACAGTACACTCAGATCATGAATGTTGTCCGCATCACCCCCCGCGGGTACTGCCATGGCGTTGTCGACGCAATCCGCATAGCCAAGCGCGTTGCAGAGGACCATCGGGACGACAACGTGCCCATCTACATCCCCTATTTCGGATACGTGTACGGCGCCAACTTCCCCGCCCGTACCTGGCACGACTACTCGGCCACGGTGCTGGCCAGCCAGCCCGTCCTGCAGCTGCCGGTCGTCAACTACTCC
>DAIDIX010000171.1 GCA_027451645.1 Candidatus Dormiibacterota bacterium
CGAGAACTCCAAGAACATGCGTGAGCTTTGAGCGATCCTCACGGGCAAGCACTCCCTCGCTATCGAGGAGCTGTATGATGCGCTCCTCGCATGCTGCATCACTCATTCGCATCTCCACCTCAAGCTCAGCAAACTGCACGATGGGATGTGCAGGTACAGTCACTTCATCAAGAACGAGCTCTGCAATCTCTGGCTCAGCATCTGATGCAAGCTGGAACACATGCCGTACTGTCTCGAACTGTGCAACGATCTCAAGCGTTCCCGTTCTTCCCTGCTGCAGAAGACGGTCGAGGATCGCTTCGGGCACTGCTTCCGGCCCTCCCGGGAAGGTGAGCTCCCTCCGCACAATGAATGGCCCCTCCCCTGCAACAGCCTCCTTCATTGTCCAGCCATCATGGGTGCGATACCGCACTGAGGCATGTGCCCTGAAGAGCTCGAGATCCCGGGTATCCCAGTACGTGGCTGCTGTGGCTATCCTTCCGATACTCTCGCAGTGCAGTCCAATGCTCTCCCACAGGAAGTGATCTGGCATGCACGGAGAGAGCACAGCATACTTCACCTCACGCTCCAGCGATTCCCCTGCGTCACTCATTCGGGAAGGTACTCTGCAAAGCCGGGCCATGCAGAGACTGTGCTCTTCATGAGTTCCCTCGAAAGCGTGAGGTACACGCCGCCTGCTTTCGCATGGCGAATCCCCTCTCCCGACTCGATATACGCGGATGCGTGATACCGTCTCCTGTCAATCCGTTCCGTGCTTCCCACTATCCGTACTCGTGTGCCCACAAGGAGTGGCTCACGATACTGGACATCGAGCCGTGCTGTGACTGCCCAGACATGGAGCAGGGCTGCATACCTTCCCATCACATCATCGAGCACAGCAGCAATGAGTCCCCCATGCACCACGCCAGGAAACCCCACATGCTGTGCATCCGGTGTCCACTCGCCCCATACCTCACGCCCATGGAGCTCGTACTGGATATGCAGACCTATGGGATTGCGGAGTCCATGGACGAAGCTCTGCTGGAACTCGCTCCTGTCATTGAGCCACTGGGGATCGAGAGCTGGCTCCTCCCCATCAGTCATCGGGCAATCTCCGTCCGTCCACCCATGTACGGCTGGAGAGCATCAGGTATGGCAACAGAGCCATCCTCACGCTGATAGTGCTCGACAAGCGCAACAAGGGTTCGGGGAATGGCAAGTCCACTGCCATTCAGGGTGTGGACATACTGCAGCTTGCCACTGTCCTTCGGACGGAACCGGATGTTTGCCCTTCTTGCCTGGAAATCGCCAAAGACACTGCATGACGATACCTCCAGCCACCTGCCAAGACCTGGAGCCCATACCTCGATGTCATACTTCTTCCACTGTGCGAATCCTGTATCGCCACTGCACATGAGAAGCACCCTGTACGGAAGTCCAAGCCGCTGCAGCACAGTCTCTGCATGGCCAACAAGGAGCTCAAGCTCATCGAGCGAGGTATCAGGATGGACAAACCGCACCATCTCCACCTTGTCGAACTGGTGGAGCCTGAGGAATCCCTTCGTATCCTTTCCTGCAGCACCAGCCTCCTTCCGGAAGCATGCACTGTAGGCAACAAGCGCAAGGGGAAGCTGTGCTTCCTGGAGCACTTCCTCACGGTAGAGATTCGTCACAGGCACTTCTGCCGTGGGAATGAGGAAGAGGTCATTGTCAGCATGAAATGCATCCTCATCAAACTTGGGGAGATTTCCTGTTCCCACCATGCATTCCCGCCTCACGAGATATGGAGGAGACACCTCCTCATAGCCATGCTCAGTTGTCGCAATATCGAGCATGAAGGCAATGAGAGCCCGCTCAAGCCTGGATCCCATGCCACGGAGCACAGTAAACCGGGAGCCTGAGATCTTCGCACCACGCTCGAAATCAAAGAGACCAAGCTGCTCCCCGATGTCGTAGTGGGGGCGGAGCGCGTAGGGAACGTTGGGAAGGGTACCCCATGTCCGTACCGTTACATTGTCATTCTCGTCCTTGCCTGTGGGCACAGACTCATGGGGAGGATTCGGAACATAGAGGAGGAGATCCTGGATTTTCGCATCCAGTGCCTCCATGGCAGCTTCCTGCTCCTTGATCTTCTGCTTGCGGGAAGCCATTGCTGCACGGTCCTCCGGCGAGGGAACCCCGTGCATAGCTGACGTTGCCTGGTTGTGCTCCGCCTTCAGCTGCTCGACTGCAGCACGAGCCTTCCTCGCCTCGACATCAAGCGAGAGAATCTCATCGATGGGCGCGTCCTCTCCCTTGCGCGCTATTGCCTGTTCAATGGATTCACGGTTCTCGCGAAGTCGTTGCAGTGGAATCATTGTCCTTCCCTCTCCGGATGCTCAGTCTTCTGCCGGTGCAGTGTGGTCACTAGCTGATTGTCGCATCATCGGAAAGAGCAGGACATCACGGATGGCTGGGGACTCTGTGAGAAGCATGATGAGCCGGTCAATTCCCATTCCCATCCCTCCTGCTGGTGGCATTCCTATCTCAAGTGCCTCAAGGAAGTCCTCATCAATGCGGTGTGCTTCCTCATTGCCACGCTCCCTGCGATGCATCTGCTCATTGAACCGTTCCCGCTGATCCCGGGGATCATTGAGCTCCGTGAAGGCATTTGCGAGCTCACGTCCATTCACCACGAGCTCAAACCGCTCAGTGAAGCGCTCATCATCACTGCACCGGAGTGCCAGTGGACTGACGACTGTCGGGTAGTGGGTCACAAAGGTCGGATCGATGAGCTGTGGCTCGACATGCTCCTCATAGAGCTGGAAGAAGAGTTCCCCTTCCTCAGCTCCCGGTGCAGGAGAACCTCCAAGTGCACGCACATGCCGTGCAAGCTGGCCCCACTCTGCAAGGGGATCAATACCGGTTGCCTCATGGATGAGATCAGCCATCCGGGCCCTGCGGAATGGCGGATGGAGATTGATTGGCGGTCCATCAGGTGTTGCGAGCCGCATGAGCGAGTCACGGTCTGCATCACTGTCCACGTCATCGAGAACTGCAAGAATGGCTGCAGCTTCAGCTGCAATCCGTCGGGGTGAAATGGGCAGATCCCCCACTGCTGCATCCTCCTCGGGAACATCAATCGACTGGAGGCGATGGAGGACAGCCCACTCAAACAGGCTCTCTGCTGCATGATGTGCAAGCGAGACATGACGATGTGCATTCCTGAGTGCACGGTCAAGTGCAGCAATGGGGTGATGCCCATGCTGTTCCACATGTCGGTCAACAGCCGTACGCACATTCCCGAGATCAGTGGCAAGGGTTGCAGTGAGTGTTGCAATAGTCTTCAGCGTGTCTCTCGGATACGCATTCTGGAGATGTGTCATCGTAACCAGTGTGCGGGCAACATCAGTGCAGCTGTGAATTGCCTCCCGTGTATCCTTCGGTACCCAGTACGACTGCGATGCGAGTGGCCAGGCTGCATGTGCTGCAGCGACAATGATGTCCTCGCAGAGCTGCATCATGTCCGTAAACGATGCATAGGCCTGATACACCTCAAGTGTGGTGAACTCAGGATTGTGGCGTGGCGAGAGCCCCTCGTTCCGGAACACCCTCCCGATCTCATACACACGCTCGAATCCACCAACAAGGAGCCGCTTCAGATGCAGTTCCGTTGCAATGCGGAGGTAGACATCCTGATGGAGTGCATTCCAGTGTGTGGTGAACGGCTTTGCCTCTCCTCCACCAGGAATTGCCTGCAGCACAGGAGTCTCCATCTCATAGAACTCGCGATCATCAAGGAGCCGACGTACTGCACGAACGATGCGGGACCGCAGCACGAACAGATGACGTGATTCCGGATCGCTCACGAGATCGAGATACCTCTTCCTGTACCGCATCTCGCGGTCCTGGAGGCCATGGAACTTTTCCGGAAGCGGAAGCAGCGACTTCACGAGCGGATGGAGTGCTGATGCAAGAAGTGTAGGTTCACCGCGCCGTGTCCGCATGACTGTGCCCGTGACGGAAATGATGTCGCCAAGATCGAGGAGCTTCACGAGCTCAAATCCATCATCCCCGAGGAGGTCCTTGCGGAACCACACCTGCAGGCGGTCACTGAAGTCCTCAAGATGGATGAAGCAGCTCCTTCCCTGATCCCGGAGCTGCATGACACGTCCTGCTACTGTGACTTCCTCTCCATTCCCCGCATGGTCACTGTCATCCTTCCGGTGCTCAAGGATGTGCTGTTCCTCTTCCCTGAGAAGCCATGCATGTGCTTCCCTGAGTGACACAGGAGTGACAGGAATG
>DAIDIX010000172.1 GCA_027451645.1 Candidatus Dormiibacterota bacterium
GCTACGGGATGCCGGGATCGTCCATAAAGTGACTCGATTCACGAAACCCGCGCATCCAGTCCGCGCGTACGAGGATCCCGCCATCTTCAAACTGTTCCTGCACGATGTCGGACTGCTAGCCGCGCTTGCTGGGCTCGAGCCGACAATCCTCCTCCAGCGGACCGGCATCTTCGAAGAATTCCACGGTGCTCTGGCCGAGCAGTACGTATTGCAGCAGATCGTCTCGATGCGCAACGAGGTGCCTATGTACTGGACTCCGGACAAGCCGAGCGCGGAAGTCGATTTCGCGATTGCTCGGGACGGCGATCTCGTTCCTATCGAAGTCAAGGCCGGAGAAAACCTGCGGTCGAAGAGTCTGAGATCCTATATCACTCGATTTGCCCCGAAACAAGCGCTCCGCTTCTCTCTGGGTGAATATCGTGCCGAGTCAGATATGGTCAATGTCCCGTTATATGCGATTGCACCCTTGATAGCAAAGTGTCAAGGCGGTCTCATGGAAATACCCGTTCAACCGGTCCGAAGCTGACATCCGGCCGCCACGGCAGAACGGCCTCCGCACCGGCGCGTTCTGGGCCAGGACGTACCGCCCCGTTCGCGGCGGCGGCGCCGGACGGGTGGTGAACTTCTCGTCGACTGTCCCATTCGCAACCGTGATTGGACTGCTGCGAGGTCAACTTTCCTGGCCCTGAACCATCATGCTGAGAGCAGTAGGCTGAGAGCAATAGAGAAAGGGAGGGTAAAAAAAACGAGTGCCCGCTGGGAGACTCGAACTCCCGACCAAGGGATTAAGAGTCCCCTGCTCTACCAACTGAGCTAAACGGGCATGCACAGCACATCCATTGTACCGCGGAGTCTGAACCCCTCACATTTCGTATTGCAGTGTGCAGTCCTTGTCCTCGGACTGATGTAGGAGGCGGACTGAGGTGAATGGAAATGCAAGAGCAGTTGTTCGATGGGGATGTGGAAATTGCAGAGAAGATTGCTCTCTGCAGAAGCAGGAAGCTTCTGCAGAATGGAATTGAGATCCCACTTACTGTGTGAAGAAAATGTGCCAGCACCGACCTGCCAACGACAAGATCGTATGCAAATTCTGACGCTCGTCACTCATGCGTTGGCTTGGCTTGTTGTTCATGCCGAACGAAGGTGCCAAGAGCGAATCCTGATTCCTCGCATAGCTAGTGGCCAGCTTCAAGCATGTAGGGTACTCTGCTCATGCTCCCAGCTGAAGGGGCGATCGGGATAGTTCTAGGGAGAGTACATTGCCTGATGGCGGGAACAGGGCCGCAAGGATGGATACAGATCGTCTTGAGGCACTAAGTGATGGTGTACTGGCAGTCATCATGACACTCATGGCATTCTCCCTTCGGGTGCCCGCTGGAGGAAGCTTTGCAGCACTGGGTCCAGTTGTCCCACATCTCCTCGTGTACATCCTGAGCTTTGCAATGCTTGCCATCTACTGGAACAACCATCACCATCTTCTTCGTGCAACCGAGAGAATGGATGCGCTGGTCATGTGGACAAACATGTTGCTCCTGTTTTGGCTATCACTCATGCCATTTGTGACGAGCTGGATGTCGCAGCATCCAGCCTTGACCGTACCTGTAGCTGTATACGGAGGTGTGGGCTTGGGGGCTGCTCTCTCGTACACCATTCTTGTGCGTTCCATTCTCCGGGTCAACGGGAAGTCCAGCGCTCTAGGTAATGCTATTGGGAATGATGCAAAAGGGTACATGTCACTCGTAGGGTACCTTCTCGGAATAGTAGTGTCCTTTGTGTTCATTCCCGTTGCATTTGTGGCCTATGGCTTGGTTGCAGCGATCTGGTTTGTACCGGACCGACGGTTGAGCAGGTTCTAAGGACACTGGTTACAGCACCATGCTTTCCTGCATTGATTCCAATGCAGGAAAGGGAGCACCGGATGGTGTGGAGCGCTCGCTTGACCCTGGGGGGGAAAGACAGATGCCGACTCGTTACCAATACACTGATGACAGGAAATTCCATGGGGGGAAAACGAATTGGCATACGCCTTTGATGATGCGACCCGCAAGCAGCTTGAAGAGCGCCACCATGAAGTGCTCAGGGGCGGAGCAGGTGGGGATCCTGAAAATACTAAGAAAGTCGAAAGATATCTCCGCAATCATGCTTTCAGAGTGAAATTTGAGGAGCTTCTCAAGGACTGCGGCTACACTGACAGCAGGTATCCAGCCATCTTCGCTGTAGAGAATCTCATTCGTAAGGGTCTTGTAGAGTGGTCAGTCGAGAGAAAACCTGATGGGTCTTTCGAATGGTCACTGAGACCCCATCAGCTTGATGATGCTACGGAGGCTCTGACTGATGCGTATCCATGCAGTCTGCCTCTTGGCGCGGATGATCTCATTTACATGAATGCAAATCCATACCGCATTGCTGAACTCGATGCAGCTGGGAAGGTTGTGGGTGTTGTTTCCCTTACGGGTTCGCGCTATGGAGCTGCTCCAATGCCGATGGGAATGTCGGGATGGATCCCCCCAGGCACATATGTTGTCCAGCGGATGGTTGGCAAGAATCTCTGGCTCTCGTGCGATGTGATACGGGCTGAGGGGGGGAAGATTGTTTCCGTTCGGGATCTTCTCGCAGAGCGGGAGATCCAACAGCACCATGGGCTTTCATCCCCATCAGGAAGAGCGATTGAATAGGCCGCTTCCCACACGTGAAACCAAGAGTGCAGTATTGCTACGGAACGGTGAGTTGAAGTGTCGGGGCTCCGCAAGGGAGGATGTGCAGGCCTCATCCTCATCTGCTGTGCAGTGATCCTGTACATAGCAATTCCTGTGTTTGTTCCCGGACCAGGAATACCCATACCAGCAGACTGTACTCCGAGGAGCAGCACAGTAGAAAAGGTGCTGCTTGGGAAGGGAACCGAACTCAACATCATTTGGAAAGCGGGCAGTGGTGGCCAGACGGGTACTGTGCAGCTCCTTCATAAGGGGCAGGTGGTAGTGTACTTTCCACTTCACACCCAGGTTGTAGTTGCAGCACTGAGTCGCGGCTACGTATATCTGTACGACAACAAGCTTGGATATATCCTGAATGTGGAAACGGGCAGGAAAATACCATCATGGGTGGAGCTTGACAACTACAGAGGAATGTACACTGCGAACGGAAGAGCATACGTTCAGCAGCAAGCTCTCATCACACTCATTGGACCATCTTTTGGTGTAGCGAGAAACAGTCTTTCCATGCGAGGGGTTGTCGGCAGCTGCCACATTCACTAAATAATGCGAGCCATGCAGAAACGTGGAATCTGGCAGCGTGTACTGTTGGGGCTCCCCCTGGACAATTTCTCAGCCACCAGCGTCTTTCGAGCCATGTACCTTTGTCTCGCTCATGTCCCGACAGCTGCCATACAATGCACGACAATGGATGCAACTATCTCAGCTGCAGCACTGAAGGGAGTGAAACCTGCTACTCCGGAGCTGGAGTCGCTCATGGCTGGATTTGATGCCATGATCTCAGCGCTGAAGCCTTCCATCGTGCGCAATGAATTCGGCATTGTCATCGGTGATGATACAACTGGCCGCATCCCTGCACTCATTGTTCACCGCACAATCAATGCATGGAACAGGGCTCATGGCCTTCCTGCAGTGCCCATTGTATTCATCCAGGGCGCTTCCTCCGAGGATCAGGTTCCGGCATTGGAACAGTCAGTAGAACACCGTCAGCAGTTTCTGGACAAGAGAGATCCTGCAAAGCGTGCCCTTGTTGTGACAGAGGGCATCACGACAGGTCAGGCCATCGCACGCCTCGGAAAGATCCTTACAGGCAAGAACATTGAGTTCGATGTTGCTGCACTGGATGGGTCCCGCTTTCAGCGAGACGGACAGCGTAAAGGCACTCTCGTATCACGAAAGAGAGTGAATGAGCTTGTCCAGCAGATGCGGAAGGCTCCTTCCTGGCAGGCAATACAGATCTATCCGCATGCTGCAATGCTGAAAGAGGCTCTTCTGCAGTATGAGGTGAGTGAGCAGTCCATACGTGCCTTCAGGGCCAAGTTTGAGACAGGGCAGCTTTCCGAACGGTACATGAAAGAGACTGCTGCTCAATGGAAGAGGGGATTCCGGATCTGGGGGGAGGCTCCACCAGAACAGAACAGTCTCATTCGAGACATCTACCTTGC
>DAIDIX010000173.1 GCA_027451645.1 Candidatus Dormiibacterota bacterium
TATCTGGAGAATTGTTGGTTCGCTTCCGTCTGGCTTCGATGCAAGGCGGATCGTTCCTGTGAATTCTCCCTGATCGTGGCTTGTCGAATATGTGAGGAGTATAGACTGGCTGGTCCGCTGGATTTCGATATTGGTTGTTACAGCATTCCCCTCTGGAGAGGTGATTCTGTGGACAAAGTGCCCCGGGTGACCAGAAACGGGCTTGATGTCCGTATTCCAGGGATCACTCGTCAACAGATCGTAGAGCACAGCAGTAAGCGATTCGTCGAGCGACGCATGTACAACCCGCTCTGCATGTACAACGATCTTCTTCATTGTTCCCCCTGGGACATCATGCATTCATACTGGCAAGCCAGAACTCTGACTTCCATTAATAGTACGCAACCGGTAGCGGAGTTCGTGCTCCGAGTACGGGACTCCGCGTGGACTAGCCGGTGGATACCCCATGCATTGGTTATCCGATAGAAGAACAGAGCAGGAAGAGGAAGACATCAGATTGCATCTTCCTGTTCATGCAATCTCCATCCACCCCGTATGGAAGGGCCAGCTCGAGGGGACAATAGCGTGGAATCCTCTCCTGGGAGGAATGGTCAGAAGGGACTTTCTGTGGCATACTCCCGTGTAAAGAACAGGAAACGCAGCGCATGCGTCACATGAAGCTGTGTGATGATGATCAACGTGTAACAGGGTTGTGATGTCATCCGAGGTTGCACGAGTTCCATTTGTAGGATGAGGAGAGAGCGAGATATGTGGAAGAGGGTACTTATCATGGCGTGTGTTGCAGTATGCACTGCATGTGGCAGCACACAGGGAGGAAACGCACCAGGATCTTCAGGGTCCACTTCTACTCCTGCGCCTACTGCAGTCAATCTTGCGCCGTTTCCTGCAGCAGTGCTGAAAGCATGTAAGGGCGTAAATACGACTACACCGCTGTCGAAAGTTCCTTCAGCATGTCAGACCCTCTGGACACCATATGGCGTGTCCGATGTTCCACCAATGAATCTCTTTGACCATCTTCCACAAGTGCCGAACGTAACCAATAACACTAACGGAACAATCTCAAATTCAACTGCAAGAAGTTGGAGCGTCGCATTATTTCGAGGACAAGCACTCTGGCAATGGGCCGAGAGATACGACCAAGTAGCGTTCTTTCAGAGAATTGCCTCCCCTTCTGAGTTACCCCAAAGTGAAGCAACTCTGTTAGGAAGTGGAATATCAATTGTTGATCCCAACTGTGATTTATTCGCTTCCTCACTTAAACTTGAACCGATATCGGCGGCAGATGCTTCGTTCTTCGAAGTTATAAGTGGAATGACGACAACCGCCAAATATGCATTCGTTGCTACTTTAGATGCTCCGTCTAATGGTAATTGTGTGACTTATGGTATTGATCAATCAGGCAAGAAGTCTGACTATTTCAGTTTCAGCTCACCAGTTGTTCTCTTGGAAGCCGGGCACTTCCGTAGAGACAGTGTACTTGGTGTCATTTGGAATTCAGATGCTGATACAAACTGTAATGTAGCGGCCAATTCATCGCTTGTAACTCCACCACCAGGGTGGTGTAACTAGTAGACAAACGAAGACGGGTGTTCAAAATGAAAAAACTTTGGATTAGGCTTTCTGGAATGCTCTCCGTCTGTGCAGTGTTCTGTTCAGTGGTCTTGCCCACTGAAGTCCATGCTCAGGGGGGGTTCACGACAACCGCCCAAAACCAGAGTAGCCAGGTTACCCAGTCTTCATCAGGTACTCCAAGTAGTTACTTCATGTCTGCTATGGCGTCTACAGGCATGCCACCAGTAGCGATTGGAACAAACGCGATTCCTCCCGTTCAGGCCTACAACCCGCCGCCTTCTTGTCCAAGCGGTCCAATGTGGATCTATCCTGAGCTGGTACCAGCTGGTAATGGAACATATACAACGAAGTTCGTCTTGACGTATCCCGGCCCGCCAGCTGAAGGTGCTACTCAGCAGACGACAAGTTACTCGCAGTACCAGAGCTGGAGTCAGGCAGGAGACTACAACACATCCACAATTAACGACACGCTTCCTTCCCAGACACTGCAGAGCAAGCTGAGCCTGTCGACGAATATGGCACAGACTGTGAATCGATCGATACAGATCATTTATGTGCACACTGGTGGAGCAGCTTCGTGGGGAGGGCCACCCCCAAAGTACACTGCTTCAGATTTTCCCGTGAATATTCCGCCAGCAGCCAACAATGGCCCTGCTTACGCACCATATGTAGGAGCTACTTGGGATGTTCGCATCAAGGTCAATGTGACCAGCACTACCAATCATGTTCAGATTCCAACTTACAAGCTGGAGCCTAAACAGACAGGTACTCAGCAGGTGCAGACGGGCACGACTACGAACTCTCAGGGACAGACAGTGCCTGTATACACCACTGAACCTGTGTATACGCAGGAAGAAATTCAGCAGCCTGCATATACCCAGGGAGGACTATTCTGCACAAACGTTACCGTTACGCAGGCTCCACCAACCCTCATCAAGCCTTCACCTGCTGTACCCAGCTCAAGCACCATCCCTGGGGGAGCAGCAAACCTTGCATTCCACCTCTGGGGCTGCTGGAATCCTGGCTACATAGCGACAGATCCTTCAACAGGCACAGAAGCAAACACTGTGTCCATGAATGCATGCAACTATACAGGTTCAGAATCCAACTACTATCCCAGTTCAGTAGACTCTCTTGGACATGACCAGCAGGTTGCAAACCCAACGTATGTGAACATACCTACGTGCATGTGGCTCGAGTCCCAACGGCCGAATAGCCCACTTCAGGTTGCTCTTCCTCCACAGACGGCTACAGGACAGAGTGGGTATGGCCCAGTGCATATCACTGTCTATGTCCAGCTCACAATTGTCCCTGGTGCTGTTACATGGACATACACAAATCCAGATGGATCCAGCACGAGTACTACATCATCACGTGGCACTGCTCCAGCTTCTAATCCCACATACAACAAGACAACGCAAACGTGGAGTGCGCCTTCTGGTCCGGTATGCCACACGTATACAAAGGTTGGCAATGGCTACTCAGTTACAGTGACTCAGCCGTTCACATTCACGGTAACTGGCTGGTTCAATAATGGTGCCACAGGGAAGTCGTATCTTCCAACGCAGACATGGACTGACACAGCGACCTGGTCTCGTACGGGTATTGATGTGTACCAGGTGGAAGGCATCCCTGTCATCAACTAGCTGAAGGGGAGTCTTGAAGGTATGGCTCTGCGGGATTACTCGCAGAGCCATACCTTTCCCAATTCATCGGAAGCTGGTACCATACACGTGATACATACAACCAGCCATCGTCAGCCACACGTTTCAGCACCATGCCAGCAACTGCACCGAAATCTCGAAAGCAATCGTCGCGTTCCCGAAAGGGGAATGCACAACCACCTGCACGCCCCTCAAAGGAGTCCCTGCTCACTCCGGAACAGATCCGTGAGACAGTTGGGACCCTGGTCGTAGGTACTGGGGCAGTATATCTTCTGTTGCTGCTTCTCCCTGGGAATGGCACACTTGCTACTACCCTGCAGCGGATTTCATTCCACTGGGTTGGGCTTGGGGCATGGCTTCTTGGTGCAGCCTGCTGCATCACTGGAGTGAAGTTCTTTGATGGACATTCATGGAAGAAGGGTATTCTCTCAGCAACTGGAGGCATTCTAGGGACTCTATGTTTTCTTGGACTTGCTAGCTATCTCTCAGTTTCCAGTGGGGGAGTGGTAGGTACAAGCCTTGGACATGCCATGAGTCATGTCTTCGGGGAGGCAGCGTCAGCTGCTCTTCTCCTCATGGTCATACTCGTGGGGCTTGTCATGACTGCCAATATTCGTCTCAGCATTGTGGTACGGAAATTTGGCAGTGCACTGCACAGTGTCGTGGATGCACTCTCCAGCAGAGTTCTTGACTCTCATGATGATGAAGAAGAGGATTCTCCTCCTGTTGCACATCTGCGAGGCGTTCCCATGTCTCCGCCAGTTCTTCTTCCAGATCATAGTGATGAGGATGATGACGATGACGAGGAAGAGGATGTTCACTTCTCCGAGGCAGCAAGTTCGATCTTCAAGCATGTTGTCCAGCGCAAGATTGATCTTCCTGAGGAGGAAGAGCAGACCCATGCAATACAG
>DAIDIX010000174.1 GCA_027451645.1 Candidatus Dormiibacterota bacterium
CAGGCACTGCATGCATCACCATGGCACGTGACAGTACAGTCGAGGGCACCATTTCCTCATTGGGAACAGTGAGCACTATATGGGTCCGGTCCGGAGGCTCCTCAAGTGTTTTCAGGAGGGCGTTTGCTGCATCAACAGTCATCCGCTGCGCTTCGCCTATGAAGGCGATGCGCTGTCGAGTTCCATACGGAGAAAGGGAGAGAAACTCCCGGAGCGAGCGCTCCCCTTTTCCCCGGAGTTCCTTCACCCTGCTGATGGAAAAGGTTTCTCCAGTATCGTCCCACCATACATCCGGATGCTCCTCAAGTGGCCCATGCCATGCATCCATGTCGACGAGATGCGGAACAATCTCCCTGATGAGGTGCGTCTTTCCAACGTGCTCTGGCCCTGCAAGGAGAAGAGTGCCAGGAAATCGGTCCTGCTCAATGGCATGAAGACATGCAGCTCGAACAGATTCATTTCCAATAGTCCCAGACACCGGTTCCATACTCCCTACTGCGCCTTCCAGCTCTTCCATTATGACCATGACCCAGGCTCGAACGCGGAAGGGACTGCGAAGACTGGGATAATGACACCACACCACCAGAATGAGAAAGGGCACTGCATGGACCGCATCACACTGCTAGGCAAGCATGCCGGAAAGACCGGAACCATCATCGGAATCGTGGGAGTTCTCCTGGCATGCGTTGAGGTGGTCGAAGTGTACTTCAGCAAAGGATCCCTGCTTCCCCACACTTTTTTCAACGACATCATCTTCCCAGTCATCTTCTGGGGACCTGGACCTCTTGGAGGTCTTGCACTTCTGGGAGGATACCGTGGACGTGCATGGCAGAAGGCACAGCAAGTGTCCCAGGGAAGGGTCAGCACTGTCGCTCTCATACTCGGCTACAGCACCCTCATACTCTGGTTCGCATGCATTCTCTGAGGAGATGCACTGGCCACTAGAGGGGGGATGCGATGAGGCCCCCATCTGCAGTGCAGGTGCTTCCTGTGACATACGAGGCAGCGGAGGAGGAAAGGAAGACCACAAGTTTTGCAAGCTCCCGTGGATCACCGAACCTTCCAAGTGGAATGTCCTTCGACTCATCTGCGACAAACTGCTCTATGCCTCCGGGATACCCTGCTGCACGCTGAAGGGTCCTGTCCGTACGGTACCGTCCTGGAAGGACGACATTCACACGAATGGCAGGTGCGAACTCCCGTGCAAGGTCTTTTGCAAGGCCCTGGACTGCAAGGCGGAGTGCATTGCTGAGGAGGAGTCCATGAATTGGCTGCCTTACTGAGGTTGAGGAAATGAGGACAATACTGCCCTTCCCTGAAGCACGGAGATGGGGCTCAGCCTCACGGATGAGATGCACAGCACTCATGAGAGTCAGGTCGAATGCGTGCTGCCACTGTTCATCAGTGCACGACTTCCATGTCCCAACCGGAGGACCGCCCGCATTCACTACAAGGGAACTGAGACCCCCAAACACCTCCACTGTCTTCCCGATGAGCTCCCGGACAGCTGCACTGTCCTCAACATCGCATGGAAATCCAGTAGCATCACCCTGAAGCTTCCGGAGAGATGATGCTTCTGCAGCAACTGCATCTGCGCTCCGTGCACAGATGGCAACCCGGGCTTCCTCACGGGCAAATTCTTCAGCCACTGCCTGTCCAAGTCCCTTCGTTGCTGCAGTAACGAGAACAGGCACATCTCTCAGTTCAAGATCCATAATCTTCCCCTTTTCCTCGTACCACAGTATCTCTCGTTCCGCTCTTCACCGTTCACATGCCCATCATCCGGGGTACACGGACAGGCGTGTGACATGCACGTCCCGAGCACTCTGCTGCAGGGAGATAGGCGTGCACTACTGGTCATTTTCCGGGACAAGATGCGCCCTGTCCTGTTTCCAGACAATGAGAATCCTCTGGATGGCTGTCACATTCGTTGCAATGGCGAGAAGAACAACAACAGCAACCAGTATGTACGGGATGACAAGGCCAATGACTGTGAGGATGACCCTCTCCGGCCGTGCAAACAGTCCACCTTCACACGCAAAGCCAAGCGACTGTGCCCGTGCACGCACATACGAGACAAGGAGAGAGCCCTCGAGAGACACCATCACCATGAGGGAGATGAATGGGGAAGCATGGTGGAAGAGGAAGTAGGTGAGAAGTGCGAGGTATGTCGCACTTTCTGCATAGCGGTCTGTAGTCGAGTCGAGGAATGCACCGTACTTTCGCACATGATCTGTTGCACGGGCAACAGCACCGTCAAGAATATCGAATGCTGCAGCAACAAGGAGAACAATGCCACCAGCAAGGAGATATCCAGCACCGATAAGCACTGCTGCTATGCAGGTAATGACAAGACCTGCAAGCGTGAGGGCATTGGGATTCACCCTGTGTATGGGAAGGGTACGTACAAACCGCAGTGCTGTTGCCCGCACCCAGGCCTGAAATTTCTCAGTAAACATGTGCAGCCACCTTGTTGTGTAAAGCCCGTTCCTGCGCAACGCTGTAGACAGCAAGCACCTCATCCACAACTCTGCTCCAGTCAAACCGTTTTGCAGTTGTCATTCCACCCTCACCGAGAAGCCGGCGCATCTCATGATTGTCGAGCAGCTGGTCCAGTGTCTTTGCCCACATTGCAGGACGCTTTGCAGGAACGAGAATGCCATCATATCCTGCAGTGATGACATGGCTGAAACCAGGAATTGCCGAGGCAACAACAGGAATGCCTGTTGCCATTGCCTCGAGCAGGACAATGCCAAAGCTCTCTCCGCCAGTTGCTGGCGAGCAGAAGACCTGGGCTGAGGCATAGTACCGGGGCAGCTCCTCTGGAGAAACTCTCCCGCAGAAGCTGACATCCGGAATCCTCTCAGCTGCAATTTCCTGCTCGAGGGACTCCCGTAGCGGTCCCTCTCCCACAATGGCAAGCTGGACATCATCACGCTTCGCACGGAGCTCCCTGTAGGCAGCGAGAAGAGTACCAGCTCCTTTCCGCTTCTCGAGCCGTCCAACAAAGAGGATCGTCTTCTTTCCACGCGAGTGGAGGGCACTGATTGGCTCATGATCTGGCGTGAAGCGTGAGCAGTCGATGCCATTCGGCACGACCTCGATGTCTCCATTGAAATACGTCCGCACAAATGTCCGTGCTGGCTCAGATACTGCAATGCACGCATGGAGCCTGTTGAAATACCGCTTGAGAAACGGACGTCCATAGTAGTACCCGATATTCCGCTTCGATACTGCATGGAATGTGCCAACATTTACCCCCCTGTGGAAGCGGAGGACTGTGATGGGGAGTGCAGGAACGAGCGGTTCATGATAGTGGACAACATCGAAATCTTCCTGCTCAAGCAGAGTCCGGATACGCTTCACAAGATGGAAGGAGAGGGCTATCCGTGCCACTGAACCATTGCTCCGGATGGGAACACTGCGGCCGATGCGGACATATCCGGGAATGCCGTGATTGTCTCCAACCTTGCTTGAGGGAGCCATCACGACGACAGTGTGCCCCCGGTGATCCAGCTCATGGGCAAGATGCCGCACATGCTCTGAGACCCCGCCCGGGTGGAGGTAGTCATATGGGGAGACTATGCAGATCTTCATGTGCTGCTTTCCGATGGTGGATCACTCCAGAGTGCATCCATGACATGCCACTGCTCGGGGTGGGACCGTATGACTTCCTCGAAGATGGGAAGAACAGTCGCAATGACCCTCCGGGCCTCGTCTTCGACAGGCTTATCCTGATCGTAGGGAATCTCGGGAAATGGTTTGCCAATGATTCTCAGCCTGTCCCGGATGAGTACAGTGGGAACTATCGCAGCCCCTGTGCGAATTGCAATCTCGACAGCTCCGACGGGGACGGAGATCGTACCGTCAAAGAACGGAAACGGCTTTCCATTTCCAGCAATGTCCCGGTCAATGGCAATCGCAATGATCCCTCCCTCACGCAGGAGCTTCATGACACCCCGAAGATTCATTGATGCCCTGTGCCGTGATACTGGGTCATCCCGGTTCCTGAGCGCTGCGAGATCCACAGGAAAGACCTGGACACCCGCAGCCTCACGGGCACTGACGATGCGGTCATGAAGTTCCTGTGGCCGAAGGAGTTCTGCGAGAAGTGCCATGCGACCAGGAAGCTGGGTATTCCACGC
>DAIDIX010000175.1 GCA_027451645.1 Candidatus Dormiibacterota bacterium
GTCCTCCGCCGCAGCAACCCACATCGACTCCAGTACCGCAGTCACAGTAGGTCTCAGCCGTCCGCATCTTCTCCTGTGCTGCAGTCGGCTGCCGGGTGTGGAGTTCGCTTCATACCCAGGCATGTCCATGAGGAGTGGGGCGTTCCCGTTCGGGCGACTGGGAATGCTGCAGCCTGGTAAAACTCCCGTTACCTATTCGTGACCGTGCATCTGATGGACAGTTAAGTCCCCACTGGATAATCAAGGCAGTGAACACGGTGCTCCACATGGAGCAGTCACTGGAGGCCTGACACATGGGACCACAGGCAGTGAAAGCTGTACATTCGGATCTCGAGGAAGGAATGTCATACCGGATTGCATACCGTGTAGGAGACTCAATACGCAGCCATGTCATCAGGAGTGTGGCCATATTCGATGGCATCCGGGAGGAACGGCTGTGGGATGGATCACGTGCTTCATGCTTTCTCTTCCGCCTTCCACAGGGACGTGGCCTGGCACTTCTCGAAGACCAGATCATCGAGGTGCGGCTCATCGAGCAGAATGAGCAGGGTCAGTGGATTCTCCATGACACGAGAAGAAGGCGCAGGGGAGTGCATCCTGTTCACGTTCCCCTTTAGCAGGGAAGTCCTGCAAATCGTGAGAAGTATCGGGGTTCGAGATCCTGTTCTCCTCCGTGCAGATTTGGCTGTGAAATGCATCCGCATACAGGGTGCGCGGAGAAGTGGGAAGTACGTACAACTCACTGCGAGTGAAAAGCAGCCCAGGGGAACTAGCTTCCAGACACTGCCCTTCGATCTTCATGATCCGAGTTGAGCCCCTCATCACCATCCACGCCAGTAAGACGCTCCGTGAGGCCCCTCCGCTCAAAGCGGTATCCAATGCCAGGAACAGCATGGATGTATGTGGGCTTCCGTCCTCCTGGCTCTATCTTTCGTCGGAGTCGGTATACGTGGGCATCCACACTCCGCAGATCAAGGTCAGCTCCCTGTCCCCAGACCTTCTGGATCATCTCGGAGCGGGATACTACCCGGCCTGGTGCAGAGGAGAGGAGGACAAGAATATCGAACTCTGTCGGAGTAAGATTCACGGACTGGCCATCACGGAGAACTTCATGATGGGAAAGGTCGATAAGAAGACCAGGGAATTTCAGACGTCCAGGTCGAACCTGCATGTCACTTGATCGCTGTCTGCGGAGCTTTGCATTGATGCGTGCAGCAAGTTCCCTGAGCTCAAATGGTTTTGTCACATAGTCGTCCGCACCGATCTCGAGTCCGACAACAACATCTACAGGATCACTCCGGGCTGAGAGCATGATGATCGGTGTCTCTATGCTTGCACTCCGCAGCTTCCTGCATACATCGAAGCCAGTGAGACCAGGAAGGCTGAGATCGAGAATGATGAGATCAATGTCATCGTTCTCTGCTACGCGCATGCCTTCAAGTCCGTTTTCCGCAAACCTGATGGAGAAACCATGCTGTTGTCCGAGGACAGAGAAGATATCCCTCATGGTGTGGTCATCATCGATGATGAGCACCACAGCCTGGTCTGTGCGTTGTGGAAATGCACCATCCTGACCGAGACCTGAGTCTACTGTTCGCATATGTGTCGTGCTCATACTCACCACCCAGATTCAGTTACTGCGTTGAGACTACCATGCGTCCTGGCCGTGGATGATACAGCTTGACGGGATTGTTGCAGCATTGTGTGCGGCGTAGAGGGCGATGGAAAAGGAAACTGCATCATACTTGTGCCTTCAGCTGGATGAAAAACGTATTGCCCCGAACACCCCTCGTATTGTCAATTCCGATCTTGCCACCCATGTGCTCGATGAGCTGGCGGGAAAGGTACAGTCCGACACCAAAGCCACCACGCTGGCGGACAAGGGGCGATTCCACCTGGTAGAAGGAAGCGAACACACGCTCCACATCAGAGTCCGGGATGCGACGTCCGTGATCTGTGATCTCGATACGGACATATCGGCCTGAACGGTTGGAGACAATGTCGATGGGTTCATCCTCAGGAGAAAATTTCAGGGCATTGTCGACAAGGCAAGCGAGTGCCAGGATGAGCCGGTCATGATCGGCAAGCACACGGGGTGCATCAGTGCTGAGATCGAAGCGGAACCGCTGCTTGTTTGCACTCTCCACGAACCGGCTGAGCACATCACGGAAGCACTCCTCTATGTCAACTGCAGCTGTCTTGAGCCGGATTTCTCCTGTCTGCAGCTGGGAAATGGAGAGGAGATTGTCAGTGAGGCGGGCAAGATGCTCTGTCTCGATCCGCAGCTCATTCATGGCTTCCTCACGCGCATCCTGGGGCAGCCTGTCGCCTGCTTCCTGCATGAGGGAGAGCCACCCCTTGATTTTCGTGAGCGGTGTGCGAAGTTCATGTGATGCAAGCATCATGAACTCTCCCTTCGCCTGCTCAATATCCCGGATTTCCTGAAGAGCAGTCTTTTCAATGTCGAACGAGTGCTGGATCTGCTTCTCGTGGGAGGTAATGAGCTCCCGTGCAAGAAGATGGGTAATGAATGCGATGACAATGAAGAGAAGAATGGTAGATGAGGAGTCGACAAGTGCAGTGCGTGAACTGATGTGCGCATGGGCTATGCCCACTCCAACATAGAGCACGGAACAGACAAGAAGGCTCGCAATGCTTTCGATGAGTCCAAGACGCAGGCTTCCCATGAGAACAACAACAAAGAGAATTGCAGCGTAGGGAGACATGAAGCCTCCTGATTCGTACATGAGGAGACTTGCAATGGCAACATCGATGATGATCCACATGAACTGGATATTGCGGTTGGGATAGTGGTTCGTGAGGACAGCAATCGTCATGCTGAGATTGAGAAATGCCCAGATTCCGATGATGAGATTCGCTGCTGCCTGATCGTGGACAGTACCTGGTGAAATGTTCGTGAAGAGTGCAGCAATGAGAATGCTTGTCCACCTGCTCCACTCAATGATCCGTTCCAGTCCACGCCTTCTGTTGCGTTCGATAAGAACAGGGATCTCAGCGGAGGGAAGGGGGGACTGCTTGGGGGCTGGCTGCTTGTCAGCTGATCCAGCTGACTCAGCAACGACAGTATCGCTCATGCTGTACTTCCATGGTTGTGACACACTTCCTCAGGATCATATTGAGCGTACAGTGAATACGAAATTGCTGACGTACGAATTGGTAACAACCTACGACACGCACGTTACTGGCAGGCAAGGCGGGACGGTGAACCTGCTGAAAGGTGCACTGTGGGAGCACTGACAAGCTCAGTGGCCTGCACGGTGTCCACACAGACAACATGCCAACCGAGAATTGCAAAGAGCGAGGCTTCCTGTGACTGCGTGGGGATGATTGCAGCAGTAATGTTGAGCCGGGCAATAGTTGACTTCCATGAGCCTTCTACAAGGTGGATGGAATCATAGTCTTTGAGCTCAGTGGTGGTGAACGTTGTCGTATCTCCTGTGAACAGGACAGTTCCCTTTGCAAAGCTTGTCGCTGTTCCGGAAGACCACTGGAGAGGTGTGTAGAGAACTGTGCCCTGGGGAAGTGTGGCATTTGCTGTCCGAGTTGCAGCAAGCGGAAGGTCAGCTGCGAGAGCGGAATGTACGTTGAGGTTCATGCCAACCACGACTGCCCCGCCAAGTACAATGACTGCTCGTGCAGCCCACGATCCTGCATCATGAAGAATCCGTATCTTCTGTGATGGAAGTTTTCGCAGGGATGGAAACGCATCTTCAAGTCGGCTGATGCCTTCGGAGATGACAGTGCCGAACTGGGGAATCATGAATGCTGCTAGAAAGACAATGAACTCGACTGCCTGGAAGAACAGGACAACAGAGCAGATGAAAAGGGCCGTCATGCGGAGTGTCCGGGATGTCCGGAAGGCAAGAGCTGTCGTGAAGACTGCAGCGACCACTTCAACTATCCGGAGTTCCCACATGTGAAAATCGGGAGAGGCCCCTCCGAATACGACATCTGTGCCCTGTGGATTTGCAACGGGGAACAACACACCGTGCCATCCATGGAGTCCGCCAGGAGGCAGCAGGGTAGCACCAGTGCTCAGAACGGTTGCAGCGAGAAAGACAAGCACTGCATGGCGCGACGTTGGGTGTGTACGTGGAAGCAGCAGACTCAGTGC
>DAIDIX010000176.1 GCA_027451645.1 Candidatus Dormiibacterota bacterium
TCCCACAAACACGATCAGTCCATACCCAATTACTGTTCCTGCAGCAGCATCCCCTCCCACTGGAGCATCCATCTACAGTGCAAACACGGGAACGGGAGAAGGGCCAGTCACTGTGAATCTCAACTTTGCAGTGACAGTTCCCGGCTCAGCGTATTCTGGATCCTACTCCTCAACCTGGATATTCACCATCTCTGATGGACCCTAGCGAACGGATCTTCAGTGCAGCATGTCTGCACGCAATGAAGAGACATCGCTGCTGCAGGCTTTCTGCACCTGCTGAATCTCACAGGCAGGAAATGATTTTCCTGATCTACTCCTGGTCAGCTCCAGCAGAGCCATCCTGGTCTGCTGGTGGTGCTGGAAAGAGGTCTGTAAGACCTGTATTGAGCTGTGCAAGAGCCCGATGTACCTCAAGGAGCTCATCAGCAGAGATTGGCGGCGTATCCGGAGGAACGGGGCCATCCATCTCAGGATGTACTGGCAGTGGCGTTCCAAGTCCCTCTCCTGCCTCATCCTCCGTCTGGAAGATGATCTGGAGGAGATTCTCGTCAGAACAGGATGCACATGTCACGCGGACAAGAGCACGGTTTCCCTGCTGTGCGAGAATATGGATTCCACAGTCTGCCATGTTGTGTCCGCAGACACCACATCGATAGCGTTTTGCCTGAGAGCGAAGAATCGCTGAGAGATCCATACACTGAGTATAAGCAAAAAGTGCTATTTTCAAACGTAGACAGTTTCCGGTGGGGAGTAGCCAAGTGGTAAGGCATCTGACTCTGGATCAGTGTATCAGAGGTTCGAATCCTCTCTCCCCAGCCAGAATTGCAGGTCCTCCTGCACTACTTGGATCTGAAGCCATTTTCATCACTTCGATTGTCATGTGTGCAGGATCCGTTTTGCTCCTGGAGCACACTGTTGTGCACTGCCTGCGCTGAGAATCTGTCAGGAGGGATCAGCCCTCTCCAGGCCACATCATCCGGGAGATCCACTGCACCTCCACTCCTTGACGCGCTAAGCACCCTCCCTTCTCATGATGATGCTTCACGCTCCATACCATGAGAAGGACGCAAGCTCTGCAATGCTTGAGCTGAGAACCGTAGATGATATCCGGCTTTTCAGCGGGACTGCACTGCTGCCTCAGCACGTTCTGCAAGAGCCTGGAGAGTCTGCTTGCCGGACTCCTTCCGTTTTTTCGCATAGAACAGCCTGAATACCAGTGCAATTGCACCGTCTGCATCCATATGCTCCGATATGACCCGGCTGTTCCCCTCATCAGTGATGGTATGGATGAATGTCAGATTCCCAAGCGGAGTTGAGGAGATGGAAGTCCACCTGCTGTTCGTCACAACATTGGAAAAGTGCATATCACCTGCAGGAGCATCCTTTGGCTGCAGATGCCCAACAGCACCATCCTGGAACGGCTGATCCAGCTTCGCGCTTACAGTGTGCGGATCCCACTCATGCCATCTGTTGACATCGCTCCAGACTTCCCAGATTTCTGCTGGCGATGCTGTCGTTTTTGTGCTGTTGTCAAATGAATAGTGCATCGGCCCATTCTAGCAAACGCTATGGGACTGTCAATCCGGAGATGGAGTCATGAAGCTCACTGCAGCATGCGCCACCGTATCCTGCCTTCAGCTTTTCGACAGACTGCGGTTTGCAGCGCAATTCACGAAAGTCCCTGCTGCAGCCTCTCATCAACTTTCTCTGCAATGGTTTTTACGTGGAGCCGTGCAGCAGCTACACATTCCCTTGGTACACGTTCCCGTTTCGGCTCTCCATGCTTCTCATGACTCAATCCTGTCAGGTGGGGCTTCCGGTAGAGGAGCAGTCCTCCTTCTCCATCGAAGATGTGTGTGTCATCCGGTACCTGTGAAGTCGCAATGACTTTGGAGCTCAGACCCTCAGATCCCAGTGTTGCCACATCAAACGGAATTGCTGCTTCTCCGAGAAGCTTTGAGAACTGCGCAAGATGCTCTCCAGTAGCCATGTACTCGGTAACGACAAGTGCACGCTGTCCTGCAAGCCTGCTCCAGATTTCCGCCCTTCTGGCCCATGCTTTCTCTTGCCGTTCCTCACTCAGCCACTTGTATGAGCCTGTCTGGAGAAAGACGATTGGCACCTTGGGATGTCCATCACGCTCTCTTACTCGGTTCATGATCGCTCGCAGGATGAGTGCAGGGAGCCTGCCACTCGTATCATCCCCAACTACAAGCCCATATGAACCCAGCTGGTGTTCGCCTATCGCAGCTGCAATGGTCCGGACAGCATCGTACACAGGCGCGAATTCAGACCGGTTCGCCTCGTATGCAGCTGCTACTTTCTTTGCAAACGCATCGAGCCCGCCTGAACGGAATTCCGCATCCTGCTGCCACCTCGTAGTCATGACACCACTATAGGTGCGATCTTGGGACACTCCAGGGACAGTATCTCAGTCTACGAGTGCACCCTCGGGCGATGATTCTTCCCCTGCTTCAGGCTCTGCCATGACCCCTATCTCAAGCGACTCCTCTATCGAGCCGATATGGGCATGCTCCCGGAGAGGCACCTCCCTGAGGAACACTGTCACGATAATGCTGAGGGCTGCAATGGGTATTGCCCAGATGAACACTGTATCGAGTGACTGTGAGAAGGCAAGCTCGATTGCTGCATGGAGAGGAGCAGGAAGCTTTGCAAGTGCTGCAGGCGAGGTAAGAAGGGAGGATGTTGAGGAGCCCTGTGGCAGTGCACGGAGGAATGCGGGAGGAATGTCATGGGTGAGGTTTATGAGAAGACGGTTCGTGAGAATGGCACCGAACACTGCAGTGCCAATTGTTCCTCCAATGGACCGGAAGAAGCTTATGCCTGCTGTTGTCACACCGAGATCCCGCTGTGTCACAGCATTCTGTGCAGCAATGACAAGCACCTGCATGATGCAGCCAATCCCGATTCCAAGGACAAGCATCATGCCGTACAGTGCGAGGAACGACGTGTTGACATGCAGCTGGGCGAAAAGGAAAAAGCCGAGTGTTGCAATGATGCTCCCTGCAACAGGAAAGAACTTGTACTTGCCTGTATGCGAGATGACCTGGCCAGAGACGATGGACATTCCCATGAGCCCAATGATGAGGGGAATGAGCTGAAGTCCCGAGACTGTTGGCGTCGATCCCTTCACGAGCTGGAGGTAGATGGGGAGGTAGATGATGGCTCCGAACATCGACATGCCGATGATGAAGCTTGCTGCACTCGTGAGCGAGATTGTTCCATTCCTGAAGAGCCGAAGAGGCAGTATGGGCTCTTTCGCATGCTGTTCCCACAGGAGAAATGCGACTACCAGAACGAGGGATGCACCAGCTGTGACGAGGACATGCCAGTCGCCCCAGGGATATGTCACTCCACCCCATGTGGTGACAAGGATGATTCCCGTTATGGCTCCAGTGAGGAGCACTGCTCCGAGAATGTCGATAGGCACCTTGTGGCGGATGAATGGCATGGTGAGCACAAGCTGGGTCACAACAAGCGCAACGATTGCAACGGGCACATTGATGTAGAACACCCATCTCCAGCTGTAGTGCTCAACAATGAATCCGCCGATGAGTGGCCCTGCAATGGTTGCGAGACCGAAGATTGCACCGAGGTACCCCTGGTACCGACCTCTCTCACGGGGTGAGACGACATCGCCAATGATTGCCATCGCAACGACCATGAGTCCACCTGCTCCAAGGCCCTGGATGGCCCGGAAAATGATGAGCTCATTCATCGACTGGGAGAGACCCGAGAGCATGGAGCCGATGATGAAGATGATGATGGCAGTCTGAAAGACAATCTTCCGTCCGAAGAGGTCACTCACCTTCCCGTACACCATGGTCGATGTGGTCGAGGTAAGAAGATACGCTGTCACAACCCAGGAGTAGTGCTCAAGGCCATGGAGGTCACCAACAATTGTTGGAAGGGCAGAGGCGATGATTGTCTGGTCAAGTGCAGCAAGCAGCATTCCTGCTGCAAGTGCCATGAAGATGACGATGATGCGTTTTGACGATGGCTGCACTGCACCTGCTGCTGCATTCACGCTGTCTGCTCCTTTTCCTGAATGATGCTTTCCACGAGTTTTCTGAACAGTCGCACAAGCTCAACCTGGTCCTGCT
>DAIDIX010000177.1 GCA_027451645.1 Candidatus Dormiibacterota bacterium
TACTACGTTGAGATGACAATCCCCGGATCCTCCACAAACCAGTTTGTTCTCCTGCAGACATTCACGCCTGCCTCGAATGGAAGTGGAGGACAGGCAAACAACATGACAGCAATGCTCGTTGCAACGTGCAACTACATGAATACGAGCCATCCGAAGCTTGTTTCCATACCCCTCAACAATGCGGACAATGTGCTTGGGCCACTGCAGTTTGACAACAACATCAATACAGATCCGTCAATCAGTGAACAGATCACGCTACTGGGCCAGCATGGGTCACAGGTCCTCCTTGGCAATGTCATTGTTCTTCCGTTCAACACGGATTCCTTCCTGTACGTCCGTCCCCTCTACGTCATAGCCCAGGGAGCCAATGGATCGTCAAATTTCCCTCAGCTTCAGGATGTCATTGTGGGTACACAGAACAATGTGGCCATGGGCTCGACATTTGCAGCAGCCCTGCAGCAGCTCTTCAACACCCAGTCTGCAATACCTGGACTCAAATCAATAGGAACCCTCTCAACACCATCACCATCACCATCACCCTCGTCACCCATTCAGCCTTCTGGAAGTCCGGCTGCATCCCCAGGAACACTGCCCTCAGGTATCCAGCTCTCAGCGAGGGAGCAGGCACTGCTTTCCGATCTCCTCCAAAATGAGGCAGCAGCTGCAAAGGCGTTCCAGCAGGGGGATTTTGCTGCGTACGGTCAGGCAGAGGCGAAGGTGCAGAGTGATGCCCAGCAGCTGCAGTCGCTGCTTGGTTCAGCAGTCTAAAGGAGAATATCGTGGAATACATTGCCCCCAATATCCGCCAGCTTGACACTCTCCTTGCAGGAAAGTCGCATATCTCCGCGAGTTTCCTCATAGAGGGTGATGAGCCTGCACTCGTTGAGGCAGGCGCCCAGAGCAGTGCCCGCACAGTCATCGATGCACTCCAGTCAATCGGTGTTGGCCCCGAGGATCTCCGATGGGTCATTGTGACGCATGTGCATCTCGACCATGCTGGAGCAGCAGGTGATCTGCTTGCAGCCTTTCCCAGGGCGAAAGTAGTCGTGCATGAAGTCGGTGCTCGGCATCTCGTGGATCCATCGAGGCTCGTTGACAGTGCCTCACGAGTGTATGGACCTCTCCTCGATACGGTGTACGGGAGAATGACACCATCGGACAGGGATCGTGTCGTGCCTGCTACTGATGGAATGGAAATTGCAGTTGGGCCTGGACACAAGGTTCGCATCATCCACTCCCCGGGCCATGCGAAGCACCACCTTGCAGTGCTCGATCTTCCCACAGGCTCCCTTCTTGTCGGGGATGCAGTTGGAGTCCTCATCCCGGAAGTGGGCATCCTTCGTCCTGCGACTCCTCCACCTGACTTCAACCTTGAGCAGTCCATACGGAGTCTAGGCATCTTCAGGTCACTCAATCCAGCCCAGGTGGTTCTCACTCACTACGGTCCAGTGCCAGACCCCATGGAGACCCTTCTTGCAGCAGAAGGACTCCTCGTACAATGGGTGGATGTGGCAAAGATGGAGCTGCAGCAGAATCCAGATGCAACAGTGCAGGAGCTTGCACATGTGTTCGAGGTTGCATTCCGCGATGTGTACAGGGAGGTTGCTCCCGAGGATCTCTCGATGTTCGAGCTTCTCAATGGTCTTGAGAGCAATGCTGCAGGAATTTCCCGGTATCTCAGTCTCCAGCAGGATGCCCATGTGGGAGGTCGGTAGGTATTCATGACTGAAGCAGAAGGGTGGAAGCTGACCCCGAGGCGTCTTGCAGCACTTGGTGTTCTTGTCATTGTGCTGAGTTTCCTAGCAGGAGGCGGCAGTGCGTGGGTGATTGCGAATTCCTCAGTTGGCAGTCCTGTGCAGTACTTCGGCACTACAACGTCACAGAATTCGTCGAGTGCTGGCTCGCTTGTCCCCTCAGCTGTCACCCAGTCAGAATCATCCGTTGTCACCATTGAGACGCAGCCACAGACACTGCAGATGTTTCTCAGTGGCAATACCTCTGGAATCGTGCATGGATTCATTGCCACGAATACGGGAATTGTCATTACATCAAGCTCTGCAGTCTATGGCTCAACAATGCTTCGCGTCATAACGACAGCTGGGCAGTCGTACGATGCAACCCTCCTTGCTACTGATGCGGGTGCAGGAATTGTTGCTCTCCAGCTGTCAGGAACACCAAATGCAGTGCCACTCAGTGTTGCAGGGCAGCAGGCAGCATCGGGAGCTGCAGGTTACGTGGTGTACCCCTCTGAGGCACAGTCACAGGTAACAGCAGTTGGCGCAGTGCAGACTGTTGGTGAGCAGGAAAGCTTTCATGGACAGTCTGTGAGTGGAGTGGATGTGCTGGGTACCCAGGCACTTGGCACTGCTGATGGTGTGCCCGTACTTGACAGTGCAGGAAATGTGCTTGGTGTCGTCTTTGCAAATTTCGATGCACCAACTGTTGGCACTGGTCTTCCATTTGTCGGGAGCGGAGAACTGTCGCATTTCATCGACTTGCTTACGCGTTCAGGATCCCAGCAGAGTGCATCGTTCGGTACGACATCGGTTCTTGTTACTCCCACGCTCGGTGCACTACTGGATCTGCCATCCGGCGCACTCATTACCTCAGTAGATCCGGGTGGATGTGCTGCAACTGCAGGAATTCATGTTGGCGATGTTGTCGAGTCAGTGAATGGAGTAGATATCGGGGGACCAGTACTTTTCGATGCAGCACGACTTGGTCTTGCACCAGGATCGACTGCTGTCATCCGGTATGTGCGCGAAGGTGCCCTGCAACAGGCATCATGCATTGTGAACACACAGTAGGAGGAAGCTAATGGAGATCGCATATTACGGCATGGGGTGTTTCCGTCTCAAGGGGAAGGAACACAATGTTGTCCTTGATGTACTCGATGATCATGTGCGCAAGCAGGTAACCAAGTCAGGAACAGTCTTTTTCGTCGACACACAAGACCACTGTGATCCGGATGCGCTTCGTAACCAGGAGTCGGGTGCCCAGCGGGTGAGCGGTGCTGGAGAATTTGAGATTGCAGGCACCGAGGTGAAGGGCATTGTGAGCGGTGGCAAGACAGCAATGCTCGTAACCATTGACGATGTCCGGTGCCTCACGCTCGGGACTGCAGACAGCATCCCTGATGATGCAGTCATTGATGCCATCGGACATGTCGATGTCCTCTTCGTTCCCATTGGAGGGCATACAGTTCTCGATGCACCTGGTGCAGTACGTGCCATACGGGCAATTGAGCCAGCTGTAATCATTCCCATGCACTACCGCCAAGAGTCTGTTTCCGGGAGCGGAGACTACGATGATCTCGCCCCATTCTGCAAGGAGTTCGGTCTGGAGGACATGAATGCACTTGCGAAAGTTTCCATCTCGCCGAGTTCTTCGAGCGAGGATGACGTGACAAGTGCAGTGATTCTCGAGCCCCAGCGGTAGGGGAATGGCTCGGAACTCATGGTACGATGATTGACGATGCTATCTGTATGGAGGGACTGTGAGCCATGCCCAAGATCATCTTTGTGACTGGCGGCGTTGTCTCGTCTCTTGGAAAGGGCATCACAGCAGCTTCCATAGGAGCTCTCCTCAAGGCCAGAGGACTCACTGTGAGCATGCAGAAGCTTGACCCATACCTCAATGTCGACCCAGGGACGATGTCCCCATACCAGCACGGTGAGGTGTTCGTTACCGATGATGGTGCAGAGACTGACCTGGATCTTGGCCATTATGAGCGGTTTGTCGATGTCTCCCTGACAAAGCTCAGCAATGTGACCTCAGGGAAGATCTATGCTGCAGTACTCGCAAAGGAGCGGAAGGGAGAGTACCTTGGTGGCACAGTCCAGGTCATTCCCCATGTAACCAATGAGATCAAGGAACGGATTTCACTCGTGGCAAAGCAGGGCAATCCAGCACCTGATGTCGTCATCATCGAAGTTGGTGGAACTGTTGGTGACATTGAGTCTCTGCCATTTCTCGAGGCGATCCGCCAGATGAAAAATGACATCGGCAGGGAGAATGTCTGCTATGTCCATCTCACGCTAGTGCCCTACATCAGCACGAGCGAGGAATTCAAGAGCAAGCCGACACAGCACAGCGTTAACGAGC
>DAIDIX010000178.1 GCA_027451645.1 Candidatus Dormiibacterota bacterium
TCTGCATCACTGGCATCAGCTTTGGGCTCTACATCATTGTGCGGTACATTGCACCCCGCAGAGTGCACCTCGTGCACGCACAGATGGAGGAAGCGCCATGAGTCCTTCCGAACGCTCAGGTGAACGGTCAACACGGCAGAAGCGTGACCTTCTTGCAGTCCTCCAGTCCATTGACCGATTCATGAGTGCACAGGAGCTGCACAGGTTCCTTACAGAACAGGGATCCACCATTGGCATTGCAACTGTATATCAGCATCTGCGGAGACTCACCCAGACAGGAGAAGTCGAGACTTCAGTGGGTGATGATGGCGAGACACGGTATCGCATGTGCCCTGCAACAGGCCACCATCATCACATGGTCTGTACTGCATGCGGAGCAACCCGGGACATCGGAAGCGATCTTGTTGAGACGTGGGCACGGGAGACAGCTGCCCGCATGGGATACAGCCTCTCGGAGCATGTTGTCGAGCTCCGTGGACTCTGCCCATCATGCCAGGGTTCGAGGTAGACCAGCCCTCCTTCCTTTGCACAGAACTTTGCTGCCGTACGATACAGATATGGAATCCCACCATTCACCCGAAGCATTGGCCTTTGCAGAACGGATCCTGCGACAGGCAGCTTCCCGGTTTCCTGCCCAGAATGTCCATCTCGATGAACGTCGCTTCGCGATCTCCATACAGGCACCAGACCGTACGACCACTCTCCCTCTAGCACGCCTGTATGACAGCTGCATGCTCCACCCAGTGACTGCTGCAGCCGAGATTGCACGATTCATGCGCCAGGCAGAGAAGCTTCTCTCCCCTGCACCACTCCACACCCTTCCGCCACTCCATCCAGTCTGGCTGGTTCTTGCACAGCCCCATCATGCAGTTCCTGCTCCAGAACTGGTACACCGAGCACTCGTGCCTCCAGTCACAGCAGTCATTGGAGAGCGCCATGGTGACCAGTATCGGGCTATCGTTCGCAAACGATGGCTCGATCGCAACATCACCATCGACAGTGCTGCTGAACGGGCTGATGCTGCAACATCGGACTTGCTTCGGGAGACGTGCATCTCCTGGGGAACGGAGCTTGCTGCTCGACATGAACTCCTCCTGACCTTTCCGCCACCATCTCTCCACGCATCGTTTCTTGCAGTCCAGGAACTCCGGCTCCTCACAGCACGCGCTTCAGGAACAGACGTGCTTGCTGCACTCCCCGAACGGGATACCCTGCTCCTTGCAGTGGATGACCGGAAGGGGAAATCCTGGATTCAGCATCAGGGACGTCTGATGTATGAGGAGAGCCGCCATCCTGGAACAGCCAGGGTGCTTAGGATCAGCAGTGCTTCTGGCACCATTTCCGTTGCCTAGCGCACTGACTGCGGATTTCCTGGCAATGCAGCCTTTGGCTCGCTTCCATGTACGGGCGCATCAATGACCTGTGTTCTCCTGGCACGATCCCATTCCCCAATGAGCACTGTCGCAACGCTGAGTGCGATTGCTCCGACAACCTGTGCTCCAAGTCGCATGCCTGCTCCACGATTCCTACCTGGAGTACCCTCTGCGCCCGGAAGGGCTGGCCCCTCACCAAACCACACAGTCAGGGCTGTCTGCTCCGCACCCCGCACGGAATGTGACCGCTCAATGCGCAATGCTGCTGGACGAAGGTCATCGAGAACGCGTCGTGGCTGACCGTCCCTCGCATCAGTGAGTCTCCCCCGTACAAGGTCATCCGCTGCAGCAGAGCCGAGGATTGACTGCAGCACTCGAGGCGCAGCCCTCCTGACCAGCTCGCGTGCTGGACCCTGCAGGGAACGGATTGTGGATTCGACGGAACTTGTCATGGCTCGTGTAGGATCAGATGCAGGATCGTCACTGTGACTCCCGCTACTGGATAGGATATCGTTTCATGCCCACGACGTTCACCAACGACTTGCTCCGTGAACGGATCACGAGCGTGCTCCGGTTTGAGTCCCTCATCCCATTTCCTGCTGCAGCTCCAGCCCGTGAGGATCTTCAGCTGGGACTCCATGCTGCTGCAGAGCACCACCTCGCCTCCGCACACCTGTCACGGATAGTGCCCTTCCACGGCACACCCGGCAGCGGTGAGGGAGGGTATCTCCTCCACACTGTTCCCCTTGCTCTCACGATTCCCCTCAACCGTCCGCTTCTCCGACGTCTTGCAGCACACCTCCCAGGAGATGCTCCCCAGCTTGAAGGCGTACGCATCCTCAGCATTGCTGCAGCACTCATTGCAGCAGATCTCCTCTCGTACGAGATACCCATCGTGCTCCTTCGTGTTCACCAGAGTCTCCTCGAGGAAGCTCCAACTCTCCTGCTTGACTGGCTCAGGGAAGATTCATCGACACCAGCAGCAGAACTGTCTGATGCATCAGCTGCGGATGTACTCCATGGAGCACTCAGTCTCCTGACGCACTCCACACTGGAGAACATCCTCCAGGACCATTCCCTCTGGGAACATGCGCCTGTCACTGGCGCACTTGCCGGCACCTGGCTAGCATGCGCTGGCCTCCCGCTTCCCCACACCAGTCCCGCTGCAGATCACGATATGCTAGGGCTCGTGGACCGCATACTCGACCATGCCCAGATGGAGCCACCACGGTTCGATCTTCTTTCTCCTCCAGCACTGCCACACGAGGCATCACCATCATGACTACACAACGCGCATCTGCATCGTCAGGAACGAAGACACGCTCAGTACGCATTCTCACTGCCAAGGTGGGACTCGATGGACATGACCGCGGCATCAAGGTCATCTCCCGGGCACTGAGGGATGCTGGAGTCGAAGTCATTTACACTGGCCTGCACCAGACACCGGAAATGGTGGTGAGTGCTGCAATCCAGGAGGCAGTTGATGGTATCGGGCTCAGCATCCTGAGCGGTGCGCACATGACCCTGTTTCCTGAGATTGTCAATCTCCTCCGTGAGCGAGATGCTGGAGACATCGTTGTCTTTGGAGGTGGCATCATACCGGATGCGGATGCAGCTGTACTTCGTGAGAAGGGAGTCGACAAGATCTTCACTCCCGGGGCATCGCTCGAGGATATTGTGTCGTACGTCCAGCACCGGTTCATTGACCAGTAGGACTGTTCCCGGCAGGCAGGGTGTCCGTTTGGATACGATAAGAGGACTATGGCAGGTTCAACCACTTCACTGACACTTTCCGTCGTCGATCGTCCAGCTACGAAACACGGCGTCACCCAGCTCCGAAATGACGGGTATGTTCCCGGAGTCCTGTACGGATTCAAGACGGAGCCCATCGCAGTAGCCGCTCTGATCCCGGAGCTTGAGAAGACCTGGAAGCGGGCAGGCAAAACCCAGCTCGTCTCCCTTGAGCTCAACGGTGCTACACATTCCGTACTCATTCGTGAGCTTCAGCGGAGTCCACGGACAGGAAAGTTCCAGCACGTCGACTTCTTTGCCATCAATCCCAAGCACAAGCTCACTGCAGAAGTGCCTGTTGTTCTCCACGGGGAATCTCCAGCAGTCACTGTCACGAAGGTTGGTCAGCTTCTTCAGCTGCTCACTGCCATCAAGGTCGAATGCCTGCCATCGGATCTGCCACCCCATCTCACAGCCGACATCACTGGACTTACAGAAGTCGACATGAGTGTTACTGTGGGCGATATTGCTGCTCCGGAAGGGGTCACAATCCTGCACACACCGCTTGAGGACATTGTTGTCCGCATTGTGCCGCACCGAGTTCAGGCTGCAATGCAGGAGGAACAGGCTGGGGAAGAGCAAGAATCCTCCTCTGCAGAAGAGTCGTCACCTGGCAAGGAAGGAGAGTAGGCAGAACTTTCTGCGCTCATTCTCATGTTTCCCGTGCCAGGGGGACACGAATCTGGAACAATAGCTCGTATGAGCCTCGCAGCACTGACATGCGATCCGAATGCAACCTTCTTCGGGTTGTGCCATCAGATCGATGCACATGACCCGACACACGTGATTGGACCCATACTCGAACGTCTCATTGGCCCAATCGTCATCTTCGCAGTCATCTACATCATTGGCCGTGTGATCCGCCGCATTGCAACGCGTGCAGTCATCCAGGCCAAGGGTGATGACCAGGTACGCACACTTGTC
>DAIDIX010000179.1 GCA_027451645.1 Candidatus Dormiibacterota bacterium
AATCGCTTCGACAGAAGCATGAGCGGTATTCGCGAATTGCAGTTCATCCAATTCGCAAGGTTGATGGAAAGATCCGCTGGGAAACGACGTGGCAGCTGTACGACCACACTGGCCCTGTCCTCAAAGTCATTGTCGAGGTGAATGAGACGGATCCAACACTTGTCGTGGTGCGTGTTGGCCAGCAGAGTGTCTATAGCGAGACCCCCCCGTGGATCATGCATCGTGAGCGTCATGAGGATGTGGATCCTGAAATCGATGCACGGGAACGGGAAGTTTTCTACCACTACATGCTTGAAGCGGTGTACAGCGAAGTCATGGCCCAGCGACGGGAACAGCTGCATCAGTAGGGATCATCCTCGCAACATGCATCGACAGCAGTGCCGATGTGCGGTAGCATGCAGTTGAAATGTCCCAGAAGCCCACTACACCTGATCGCCTGGAGCACCATCTCCAGCGTGCGACAACTGTCCCGCTCATTGGGTTGAGCATCATTGCTGTTGTTGCCGTTTTTGTTCTTCTTACAGGTGCACTTCCTGCCCTGCATTCTGTTCAGTCGCAATTCGAAAGCTATGCCTGGGTAGTTATTGCTGCACTCTGCATCATCTGGGGCGTTGCCATTGTCTGGTCTATCATCCGGGCACGGAGGATGCGGGATGAGATCGTCATTCCCATCAGGAAGCTCTCGAGCGCACTCAGGAAGATTGAGCTCACTGCAAACGCAAAGGGAGTATCGACGGAGCCGACTTCCATCCAGGAACTGCTTGAGCTGTATCAGGCAATTGGTGGAATCATCCGTGAACTCTCAACAGTCCGGCAGCTCAATCAGCGACTTGCAGAAGCGAATGAGAGCAAGGAAGACGTTGCTGCAGAAGTGGCACGGCGGCAGATTGAATCCGAGCGTGAAAGTCTCACAGATGCACTCACTCAGGTGAGCAACCGGCGGAGCCTGGAGCGGGATCTTCCGTTCGCTATGGAAAATGCGGACAAGAGTGGTGTTGCGCTCTGCTTTGCCATGTGTGACATCGATCACTTCAAGCATTTCAATGACACCTACGGGCACCAGACTGGAGATGAAGTCCTTGCCCATTTCGCTGAGATCCTCCGGGAAGGATTCCGAGGTTCAGATCACGTATACAGGTACGGCGGAGAGGAGTTTGGTGTCATTCTGCGGAAGGCGACCCTTGAGCAGGCCCATGCAGCATGTGACCGAATACGCGAACAGGTCGCAAGTTCATTCAAGGAACGGAATCTTGCAGTTACTGCATCGTTCGGAGTTGCAATGTATGCTGCAGGCATTCCCACACCTGATGTGCTTGTCTCCCATGCGGATCAGGCACTCTATGTGGCGAAAGAGAATGGCCGCAACAGGGTGGAGATGTACGTTCCCGGTGAGAATGGCAATCCTGAGGAGCAGCCAGTATCAGCCAGTGATGCATCCCAGGTTCTCAGTACCAGCGAAGTGGAGGATGACAGCTCATCTGCGCCTGTCCCAGCTAATGCAGATGATGCTGCTGAGTCTGAGAAGGTACACGTGAAGGATGACTCTCCGGAAGAGTGACGAGCTGCCACGTGTCATCCCTCTGGAATTCGCTACACTTACAACTGTTGCGCCGAGGTAGCTCAGTTGGTAGAGCACAGGTCTGAAAAACCTGGTGTCGACAGTTCGATCCTGTCCCTCGGCACATTGCCCCCCTTCGGCATTTTGTGAACTCAGATATGAGCACTTATCGTTCACAGCCGTCCCACAACAGGTGGTTACAAATACTGCGTATTATGTGCTCTGAATTGCTTGAGCACATTCGTGTATAATTAGCTTCAAGAAGTAATAATTGCATCCTGAGGCGCCTGTCATGCCGCAGAAGCCAGTTCGGCCCCATCGCCCTCGTCCGAAGTCAACAACGTCGGCAGCATTCTCTCCGTCGTCTACCTGGGACGCTGCAGTCAACGCATTTCTTGCCGATTGTCGGCGACGCAATCTTTCTCCGTCAACGACGGACACATATCTTTCGATACTGACCAGTCCACGCACTGAAGAGTTTCGCAGAGATCATCAAGTTCGATCAACGCGAGACCTGACGGCGGACCAGCTCAAGGCATTTGAGACTGAGCTATTCGATGCAGGCTTGAGTTCAGGCTCCATCGTCGGTTACCACCGAGTGCTCAAGACATTCGGAAGGTTTTGCTTGGAAGAGGGATACGCAGACGACGATGCCATACTACAGGTCGATGGGCCCAAACGTGAACAGTACGAGCCTGAAGTGTTCACGGACGAGGAGGAGCAGCGGCTCCTCGCAGCCTGCGAAAGTGAGCGAGATCGGCTTCTCATCGAGTTCATGCTTTCGACCGGTTTGCGGCTTGGCGAAGTCGTGAACGTCACGATCGACGACATCGTCGAGAGCCCGAGTGGCGCCTATGTCCGCGTCCGACAGGGGAAGGGGCGCAAGGACCGCATCGTTCCGTTGGACACCTCCAGAAGGCGCATGAGTCGGAAGGTGCTCAAGTACATCAAGGACTCTCGGCCGCTCGACAGCACTACCCGGGCGCTGTTCGTGTCCCGGCGTGCGAGTGCTGACGGTGGATATGCGCCCCTGTCAAGAAGAGGAATCCAGATCATCCTCTACCGGCTTGGCCAGAAGACTGGCATTCACGTTCACCCCCACAAGTTTCGACATACGTTCGCAACCCGCGCACTGAGCGCCGGGGTGGATGTCATGGCACTGCGCAGGGCTCTCGGACACACGACACTCGCCATGGTGAGCCGCTACGTGCACTACCAGAAGGATGACCTGCTTGAAGCCTGGCGGCGTCGCCGGGATTGAGCTTCAAGACACGTCGAGATGATCATCCCTGACCCACTGCTCCAGAGCGGGGATGACTGGTGTTTCAGCAACGGCACGGGCAAGCCGCAGCGCTGTTGCTATTTGCACTTCCTTCCCCTGGAGTGCTGCACCGACAGTCGAAGTTGATACGTGGGCTAGTTCAGCGAGCTTCGTAGCCGTGAGTCCACGAATACGCACAGCCTCCAAAAATGCAGGTGAGAACTGGTATTTCATCGTGTGCACCTCACTATCCATGAGGTGCTGCAGGAGCCATATTCAAGGCTCCACCTAGGATTTGTGAACCACTGCATTATTTCTTTACGACGCCATGTGGCGGCGTTCTCCCGCCGGTATGACGTAATCTCCGATGATGGTCCGGCGCTAGTCTCAGCGTACGATGCAGCACGAAAATCCATTGCCACGCAACAAACTTGTGACAGTGTGGTGTGGCTCAGGAAATAGGTGGGAGCGAACTGTTCGGCTGCAACGACCGGCTCGCCGTGCAGGATGCTTGCTCTCCACTCCTGGGAATCGGTAGGATGTCTCTGGCGGCTCGTGATGCCCGGTGGGTCACCCCGGAAGCGCCGGTCCGCTCCTCCCGAAAGCCCCTGCACTAGCCTCTGCTGCTGTGGTGCAGGGCCTCTTCCTGAACATTCCCGACTGCCCGCCGCCGCCCCGCTGCGCTCCCGAACAGGGAAAACGGCCCCACGCTGTCCTCCCTGGATTGCAGAGGCAATCCTTCGACACCCCACCCCCACAACGTGTGACTGGGGTGTCGAACCAGGAGGACGTGAAGAGGGCCGTGAAGAACGGGAGCGCAGCGGGGCGGCGGATGAGCTGGTCAGGGGCTCAGTCTCCAAGGTTGCAGAAAGAAAGAACCGGGGACTCCGTCCCTCAGTGCAGGCGATGCAGAAAAAGGAGAGAGGAAAACGACTCGGCTTCTGGAGGGGAGGAAGTCAAAGGGGGACATGAATCATGCAGGCGATGGTGGAGCGTGCCAAAAGGAAATGCACCTCCACCGAGGTACGGAGTCCCCCATCCTCCCCTCCGCAACCTTGGAGCAGAAAAGGAGACATCCCCACTGTTCGTGCCGCGTTTGTGGCTTGTGCAGTGTGTGGGGATGTCAGATAATCATGAAGCGAGATTCCTCGGACCAAGGCCGTCGGAATCTCAGGGATGTCACCGATGACTGCGCCGGGAAAGCCGAAGCGCACGGGAGCCTTGGAAAGGAAGGGAGCCGGGAACGGCCGTTCCCT
>DAIDIX010000180.1 GCA_027451645.1 Candidatus Dormiibacterota bacterium
CCTCAGATGCTTGCAGCACTCCTTGAGGTCCCAGCAGTGACTTTTGCGAAATCCATTGGCGTCCAGGATGCAGGTCTGAAGGTGAAACGTCAGACAGAATCCGGAACGGAGGACGCTGTTGTCGATCTGCCCTGCATCGTGAGCGTGACTGCTGGAGTGAATGAGCCGCGCTATCCAACGCTCAAGGGCATTCTCGGTGCAAAGTCGAAGCCGATCGAGACATGGACACCTGAAAGCCTTGGTGTCTCCCTTGCAGGAAATACCCAGCAGGTGATGGATGTCCAGCCGATCGCCGCACGTGGAGCAGGGGAAATCATCACTGATGATGGATCCGCTGCTGCACGAATCGTTGAATTTCTTGCCACAGTGAAGGTGCTCTAGCATGGCTCTCAATACCATTCTCGTAGTCGCAGAAGCACATGATGGTGGACTGCATCCAGTCACACTGGAACTTCTGACCAAGGCACGCTCCATGGCTCCAGATGTCCATGCTGTTCTTGCAGCACCCGAAGGAGGCGAGGCACTCGCTTCGGAGCTTGGGCAGTACGGTGCATCCACGGTCTACCTTGCTGAAGATGCACGGATTGGCGAATGTGTTGGCGGATTTGCAACTGCGTTTGCTGTCCGTGATGCAGCAGCCCAGGCTTCTCCAGACCTGATCCTCTTCGGCCAGACATATGCAGGACGGGATGCAGCTGGCTGTGCTGCAGTGCTCATGCAGCGCACAGTAGTGTCGAACATCATCGATCTTGAGGCAGATCCAGAGCTCCGTGCCATCTCGACAGTGTTCGGGGGAACACAGCGTGTGGCAACAGCAATGTCTGGCCCAGCACCTGCAATCGTTGTCGTGAGGGCCAAGTCATTCGAGGCATCGGAGAAGGGCACAAGCGTTGCAGAAGTTGTTCATCTCACCCTTGATCTCCCTCGATGGGTAACAGCAGCGAGGGTTGCTGGACGTGCACAGGAATCTGCTTCAGGGCCGAAGCTCGAGGATGCACCAGTTGTCGTCAGTGGTGGACGGGGACTCCAGGATCCGAAGAATTTCGCACTGCTTCAGGAACTTGCAGAAATGCTTCATGGTGCTGTTGGCGCGAGCCGTGCAGTTGTTGATGCAGGCTGGGTTCCATATGCCTACCAGGTGGGTCAGACAGGAAAGACTGTGAAGCCAACTGTGTATATTGCATGCGGCATCAGTGGAGCCATGCAGCACACTGTCGGCATGAAGGGAGCGAAATACATCATTGCCATCAACAAGGATGAGGGAGCTCCAATCTTCAAACTGGCAGATCTTGGGGTTGTGGGCGATGCACTCGACATCCTGCCCAAGCTCATTGCAGAAGTGCGTTCACGGATCAATTGAGACGGGATTCGTCACACCGGTTGAACATGTGTGGCGGCATGTCAGATCTTTGCGTTTGGGATGAACATCTTGTAACCTGATTGTTACAAGGGAGTTTACCTTTGCCACTGAATGCACAATACTAGAGCAGGAGTGCACGAAGCCTCTGGTCTGTGACTGCACCAGAAGCTGCTATGACTGCCACGATTCCCCGCTATGCAGGACACCATTTCTATGAATCCTTCGAGCCAGACCTCTCCTGAGGAATGGGGCGAGCAGATGGACGACAAGGTCATTGTTGATCTTCTCGGCCAGGTAGGGAGTCTTTTTACCTCGAGCCTGGAGCTGAAGGAGACAATCAACTTCATGCTCCGTGCAGCAGCAAATCTAGTCATGTTCGACACTGCATCAGTGTTTCTGCTTGATGACGATGGAAGGCATCTCAGTGCGTTTGCAACGTACCCCTTCTCGGAGAACGTTGCCTCTGTTGCAAAGTTTGCCCTTGGCGAGGGAATCATTGGCTGGGCAGCAGAACAGCGGAAAGTGGTTTCCGTTGCCGATGCAACGAAAGACAGGAGATTCAAATCCCTGGATATGGGCTACGCTCCCAAATCGACCCTCGTGATGCCCCTGGAGTCTCCACGGCAGCTCCTCGGTGCACTGACGATTTCACGTCGTGAGATCCAGCCCTTCAGTTCTCTGGAACAGGCACTCATGCAGGTCATTGTGAGTCAGGCTGCCATCAGCGTGGACAATGCACGGCTGTACTCGAACCAGAAGCGGCAGCTTGCAGAGATTGCGCAGCAGAAGCGGGAGCTTGAGGTGGCAAATGCCCAGATCAATGAGATATCCCGTCTCAAGAGCGAGTTTCTTGCCAACATGAGCCATGAGCTCAGGACACCACTGAATGCAATACTTGGTTTCAGTGAGATCCTGAAGGACAATCTTGTTGCACTCTCACCAGAGAAGCAGCAGGAATGCCTTGAGAACATACACGCATCCGGGAAGCACCTGCTCGAGCTTGTCAATGATGTGCTCGACCTGAGCAAGATCGAGGCAGGCAGGATGGAGCTTTCATATGACCGGTTTGATGTGATGTCAGCTCTCAGGGAAGTGCACAATGTCATCCGGTCACTCAGTGAGAGGAGGGATATCCAGCTCACTATGGAAGTGCAGCCGGAGACACAGGAGATCAGGGCAGACAAGAGCAAATTCAAGCAGGTGCTCTACAACCTTCTGAGCAATGCCATCAAGTTCACGCCTCAGGGAGGGCGCGTGTGGGTTGATGCCCATGTTGTTGAGCAGGATCTTACAGTGACTGTGGGGGATACGGGAATAGGCATCCCGAAGGAGCACCAGAACAAGATATTTGACGAGTTTTACCAGCTTGAGCAGACAACGCGCCGTGTTGAGGGGACTGGCCTTGGTCTGTCACTCACACAGAGGCTCGTACAGCTCCATGGCGGAAGCATAGCTGTAGAGAGTGAGCCAGGCCACGGGTCCCGCTTCACGTTTACCCTGCCTCTTGCAGGCATCGATGTCCCTGCAGTACATGACGGAAAGCGCATTCTCATCATTGAGGACAACAAGAGCAACCGGGAGCTTGCCCAGATGGTTCTTGGGGCGCACGGGTATGTGGTTGACATCGCCATTGATGGCAATGAGGGCCTCTACAAGGCACGGCATGATGCATATGATCTCGTGCTCATGGACATCCGTCTCCCGGGCATGGACGGGCTTACTCTGACACGACTTCTCAAATCCGATCCAAAGACTGCTACACTGCCAATCGTGGCATTATCTGCAAATGCCATGAAAGGCGATGAACAGGATGCTCTCTCAGCAGGGTGCATCGGATACATTACAAAACCAATTGAAGTGGCAACATTCGTCGAGCAGGTATCGGAGTTTGTGCGGCAAAGGGATGGAAAACTATGAGTGAAGGCGGCAAGAAGATCCTCATCGTCGAAGATGATCCGATGTCACGTGAGGTTGTGAGGCTTGCATGCAGTGCCCAGAACCACACGCTCATTGAGGCAACAACTGGTCCCGATGGCCTTACCATGGCACGTGAGCAGAACCCGGATCTCATCATCCTTGATGTCAATCTTCCAGGCATGAGTGGACTTGATGTCTGCCGCAAACTGCGCTCCGAAGGTGCTCGGGTACCGATCATCATGCTTACAGCAAAGGCGGAGACGATCGACATCGTTGTCGGCATTGAACTCGGTGCTGATGACTACGTTACAAAGCCATTTGAGGTTCGCGAGCTTATTGCAAGGGTGGGAGCCCAGCTTCGACGCTCTGAACTCCTTGATAATGACCAGCCAAAGGACAAGTTCGAGTTTCCTGGTCTCACCATTGACCTTGGCAGGCGCCAGGTTTACCGTGAGGGGGAAGAGATTCCCCTTACTCTCACAGAGTTCAACCTCCTTGCACTCCTCGCCTCCCGTCCAGGACAGGTGATGAGCCGGGCAGAGCTTCTGCGCAAGGTATGGGGCTATGAGGTTGAGATCGAGACACGGACTGTTGATGCCCATGTGTACCGGCTGCGCCGCAAGATTGAGCCTGATGCGGAAAAGCCAACCTATGTGCATTCAGTGCCGGGCATTGGCTACCGCTTTACTGTCCCTTCAGCAGTCGAGTAGCATGACGCACGTCGAGTGGTCAGGGGAGTAGCTGATTCGTGGAGCAGACACCAGATGAAGAGGAGAATGCAGCTGCAGATGACCA
>DAIDIX010000181.1 GCA_027451645.1 Candidatus Dormiibacterota bacterium
GGTGAGCTCGCAGACCACATTCTCCTCACGAACGAGGATCCACGCCGGGAGAATCCACAGGCCATCCTTGAGGAGATCGCTTCTGGAGTGAGGGAGGTGAGCCCTTCCCCCAGGGACCTCCATCTCATTGAGGACAGGGAAGAAGCGATCCGGTATGCACTGAGCCATGCTGCACCTGGAGATGCAGTTCTGCTTGCTGGAAAGGGACATGAGACAACGCTCACCATAGGTACTGAGGATCGCCCATGGAACGAAATGAAGACCGTTATGGATCTTCTTGGAGAGCTTAACAGGCTCCCCTGAATCCTAACTCCTTTCTCAAGGAAGCCAGCGGACAATACTGCTCCCTACTGCAGTGGCCCCAGGCATATGGAGAGAAGCATTCCAGCGAGCTGCGACCTCCCGTCCAGCATGGAGCCAGAGGACAATTCTCCCTCCTGGGGCAAGGAGCGGCATGGAACGTGGCACAAGTGTCTCGTGGGAAAGTGCTGCACGGCTCACCACACAGTGCACCCTCCCCTTCCACTCTTCCTGAAATTCATGTGACTCGAGTCGGGTCGTGACAACAGCAACATTCTTCAGTCCCAGGATGCCTGCTGCATAGAGAAGAAAGCTTGTCTTCTTCCTGGTGGAATCGACAAGGACGAATGCCGTTTCTGGATGCCATATGGCAAGAGGAATGCCAACAACCCCACCTCCTGCACCAACATCCATGACATGCTCCCCTGGTGCAGGGCGTGCAGCCTCCCCCATGCGCCAGGTGTCCTCAATGAGCACATGCCGAAGGTGCTCCTCCGACATCGCTGTAAGGTTCATCGACCGGTTCCATCGGAGGAGCTCCTGGCAGTACTGCTCGAGGAGAGGCGAGTCGCGGTCTGGGTGCTTCACGAGCACATGATACAGTCCAGGAACGTCAAACCCCAAATGACAGCCTGCAACGGATTTCGCAACATCGTGACAACGGGATGACATCCCGAGATTGTTGTCCATGCTCGGGCAGACTTTGCGTATGGACAGGTCCCTTCATCTCAGGCTCCGCACACGCAGTCTCCTCATCACAGGAGGCGTTGCAGTCCTGTGCTGCACTGCTCCGCTCTTTGGCGCAGTCCATGCGACCTCTGTCCAGTCCGACCAGCAGCAAGTTGCAACAGCGAAGAACAAGGCGCAGAAGGCCGACACAGCACTCCAGCAGGCCCAGCAGCTTCTCCAGTCAACAGAGCAGCAGCTGAAGCAGCTGTCCACGGAAATCACCTCACTCAACGCGACAATCAGCCAGGATACGGTGAGGGTCGATGCCATCAACATGAAGCTCCAGATGCAGGAGGGACTCCTCGTGAATCTCACCCGTGCAGCATACGAGTCTGGCTCGGACTCCAGCCTCATCTACCTCCTCTCCTCATCGAACTTCAACCAGGCAATGGACCGTGAGGTGAACATTGAGAATACGATGCAGTTCAATGAGAGCATTGTTCACTCCATCAATGCGGAACGGAAGCAGGCACAGGATGCACTCAATGAGGCACTTGCAGCACAGAGCGAGCTTCAGACAAAGATTGAGCAGGCAAACACTGCCAGACTCGTACTCGGTGCAGAGGAGGAGCAGTTCTCCCGTGCGGACAGGGCAGCCTGGAACAATGTTGCTGCTGCCCAGGCAAACCTCGCAGTGGCACAGTATGACCAGGCAGCAGCTGCTGCACGGCAGGCTGCTGCAGTCCCCACACCAACTCCCACACCGAGTGCACCCAACGTGCATGCGCCTGCACCCACGCCTGCCTCCACTCCTTCACCCACGCCTGCTCCTGCTCCCGCAGTGAAGATCACGTATACCCCAACCGGGACAATCCTCTACATGCCTGTCTCGAGCTCCGTTGATCCGTTCACGACACTCACAAACCTCACTCTTCCCTCCGGAGAGGATGCTGCAACGCTCAACTCCTTCCTTCAGGGAACTGCCCTTGCTGGCCTGGGACAGTACTTCATTGAGGCTGAGCAGCAGTACCACGTGAGTGCCCGGTACCTCCTTGCTCACGCCATCGAGGAGAGTGGCTGGGGAACGAGCGCACTCGCAGTGAACAAGCACAATCTCTTCGGATATGAGGCCTACGATGCAAATCCATACGGAGATGGCATGACGTTCGCCTCAGACGAGGCATGCATCCTCTATGTGGCGCAGAAGATCTCCGAGAACTATCTCACACCGGGAGGAAGCTTCTACCATGGTCCAACCCTCCTTGGCATGAATGTAGACTACGCAACAGACCCAAACTGGTCAACGAACATTGCGAATATCGCTGAGTCCATCCCGCTTCCACCTCCCGGGACAGCAACCTCCACCACCTCGACAGCCTCTCCCTCGCCAAGTCCTTCTCCAAGCTGATCACTCCCCCTGCATCTTCACACGCGAGGAAGCACAGACTGAAATGGGATCGATGGAAGCGTCTTGGCTATCCACAACGGAACTCCCCAGCCACCTGCAGATTGCCCGTTCCTGACTGGGGTGCAAGAACCGCAGTAAATGTCCTGAACCATCTGTCTCCCTGCAGTGCAGCAGAATCCCCGCTGCCGCTGTAGAACAGGCTCCCAGCCCTGTTGGGCTGGACGATGAGCACTGTCACCTTCACCTGGCTCGTCTCGAGTGATGGCTCCATGAAGGAGATCTGCATCTCATACACAGCAACTGAAGTTGGCTGGTAATTGTCTGACTGATAGGTAACGGCAAGACGGGGACTGCCGGAAACTGCACTGCATGCTCCACTGTACGCAGCTGCAGGCAGCTGATACGCTCCCGTGAGAACTGCAGAGAGTGTCCCTTCCTTCCAGGGTGGCAAGGAAGGGCCAGCCTCAGGGGTAGGAACATCCATCAGCGGAAGTGTGCAGTCAAAGGTGCCGCTCACCACAAGTGATTGCAAACCACTGCGGACTGCTGCAGGGAGATGTCCCTCGAATGACCTGTGCCACGGGGATCCATCGAGTTCGAGGAGTGGGAGCGTTCCGGAAAAATCCTTCCAGCCCCGTATCGTAGAGCTGCCAGGTGACTGCACACCAACATCCACGCTTGCCTCATCCCTCGAGGCTCTCACATCAAATGCAGCAGTGACAGAGATGAGGAGCGGTGCGCTGCCAGTGGAATTGTCAGTATAGATTGACTGGTACTTGAATCGCGCAGTATATGGGAAGCTGCTGTCAAGGGTGCATGTGCCTGGAAGGGAGCTGCTGTCGAGGCTGAATGCACCTGATGCATGAAGTGAGAGAGATCCCTTCGCATCCGGTGGACCCTGTGGCGCCATATCCTCAACCTTTCCATGCTCGACATAATTGGCCAGGGAATATGTTGGCCACCCCACATGGTCACTCCCCCCAAGGTAGATATCCACGTAGAGGATGTTCCCTGTTGCCCTGTCAATATCCATGACCCAGGTACACCAGCTTCCCAATGTGCAGTCCGTTTTCCCTGTAATTTCCAGAACTCCTGGAACTGATGAATGTCCGAAGCTCAGTTGGGAAGCCATGGGACGAAACAGTGCAGTGCATGCTGCAAGCGATGCGCAGTCCGAGGATGTTGATGAGGTCTGGGTCACGATGAAGGGCGAACAGCCCGCTCCTGTCTCATCACATGTTGCTTCACCATCTGCACCCGGAGTGATGGTGACGGATGTGGCGTGCCTGAACTGTGTGATTCCCCTCTCCACCCACGCTTCAGGCGAACCTGGTGCTGCACTGGAGAGGAGGCTGCATCCGGCAAGACTGCTCATGATGATGACTGCGCAGATGTGGGACCAGTGCAAACGCGATCTGCGCAGACGTGCACATGCCAGGTTGCGGACATGCTGGCTGCACATCACAAAGCAGGCACCCCGGAACCTCCACCAGGCAGAATGACGCCCGGATTGAAAAGCCCATCCGGATCGAAAGCAGTCTTCATACGGCGATACAGTGCGAGCTCCGCACTGCTCCGGATGAGGGGAAGCCACTCCCTCTTGTCCCATCCAATGCCATGCTCTGCACTGATCGTTCCATGGAACGAGGCTATCCACCGGTAGACAGCCTCCTGGACAGTCTTTCCGTGCTCAG